>NZ_JBFADP010000013.1:0-146060 GCF_040641415.1 Streptomyces sp. NPDC020875
GAAGCCAGGTAACTGGTGGAGGTGACCGGTACTAATAGGCCGAGGGCTTGTCCATTGATGCTCGCGTCCACTGTGTTAGTTCTGAGGCAACGACCCCCATTGCTGGTTGGGTTGTTTGTTTCATAGTGTTTCGGTGGTTATTGCGTTAGGGAAACGCCCGGTTACATTCCGAACCCGGAAGCTAAGCCTTTCAGCGCCGATGGTACTGCAGGGGGGACCCTGTGGGAGAGTAGGACGCCGCCGAACAATCTTTGAGTGAGGGCTCTGGCCCCTTGAGACTATGTCTCGGGGCCAGAGCCCTTTCTGCATTTCAGGGGCCGTGCCTTTACGAGCCTTGTCGGGCCGGTCGGCCGACGGTCCTGCCTTCCCGGCGGGGGCTCGGAGGGCGGTCGGTGTGCGGTGGTCCGCGGGGTCCTGGACCGCCACGACGATCTTCGTGGCGCCGGTGGTTCGAAACACCCCCCAACTCGGGGTATGATTTACCTCGTTGCCGCAGGGCAGCAAGGCCCCAATAGCTCAGTCGGTAGAGCGTCTCCATGGTAAGGAGAAGGTCTACGGTTCGATTCCGTATTGGGGCTCGTACAGAAGAAGGCCCCCGCCGTTCGGCGGGGGCCTTCTTCGTGTTCGGGGAGTGAGTGCTCCGGGGGAGCTACTTCCGCTCGGGCTGGGGGAGCTGGTCCGGCTCCGGGATACGGAGGGCCAGGATCGCCATGTCGTCGGACGCGGGCTCGGCGGCGAACCGCTCGACCGCGCGCATCACCCGGCCGGCCACCGCGCCCGCCGTGAGGCCCGTACACGAGGTGAGGACATCGGCCAGGCCGTCGTCGCCGAGCATGCGGGTGCCCTCGCGGCGTTCGGTGATGCCGTCCGTGACGCAGAGCAGGACGTCCCCGGGGGCGAGGGTCACCGCCTCCTCGTGCAGCTCCAGATCGTCCATGACGCCCAGCAGCGGCTGGGGCTCCGCGGGTGAGTCGACCGTGCCGTCGGGGCGGAGCCGTAGCGGCAGAGGGTGGCCCGCACAGACGACCTTGAGCTTGGCGCTGCCGTCCTCCTGGAGCTTCAACTCGCCGTAGAGCAGGGTGAGGAAGCGGCTGCGGGAGCCCTCGTCGAGGATGGCCGCGTTGAGCCGCTCCAGGACCGCGGGGCCGCCGAAGCCCTCACGGGCCAGCAACCGGAGCGCGTGCCGGGCGAGACCGGTGACCGCGGCGGCCTCCGGGCCCGTACCGCAGACGTCGCCGATGGCGAAGCCGTAGGTGCCGTCACTGATCGGGAAGACGTCGTAGAAGTCGCCGCCGACCTCGTTGCCCTCGCCCGCCGCGCGGTAGATCACCTCGACGTCGACGCCCGGGATCTGCGGGGACTCCGGCGGCAGCAGACTGCGCTGGAGGGACTGGCTGATGGCGACGCGCTCCGAGTACAGCCGCGCGTTGTCGAGGGCGAGGGCCGCCCGGCGCGACAGGTCCTCGGCGAGTTCGAGGATCTCCTGGCGGAAGTGCTCGTCCGTGGGCTTGCCGAGGGTCAGCATGCCGATCACCCGGTTCCGGGCGACCAGCGGCAGAACGACCGTCTCGCCCCCGACGGCCGCCGCGATGGCGAGCGTATTGCCGATACCCGATGAGACGGGCGACGAGGAGCCGAGGCCCAGCTCGCGCTTGGAGGTCTCCAGGGCGGCCTGCTGGGCGGCCTTGGCCGGGGCGGTCCAGACCCGGGCCCCGGGCGTCCGGACCGGTTCCGGCGGGGCCACCCGGGACAGCAGCTCCTTCAGACCGTCGATGCGCTCCTCGTCCTCGTGCAGTACATAGCTGAGGTACGGGTCGGACGCGGGGTCGGCGATCGTGTAGACGGCACACCAGGTCGCCAGGGTGGGGACCGTCATCTGCGCCATCAGGGCCAGCGTCTGGTCCCGGTCGAGGGTTCCGGCGAGCAGGTCGGACGCCTCGACGAGGAAGGAGAGGGAGCCGCGCCGCAGGCGTTCCAGTTCGCCCAGACGGGCGGATTCGACGGCCAGGGCGATCCGGTCGGCCGCGAACTGGAGCCGTAGGGCCTCCTCGTTCGTATAGCGGCCCGCGGACTCGGCGGCGACCCCGAGGGAGCCGGTGAGCCGGCCCTCGACCTTGAGGGGGACGGTGACGACGGAGCGCATGCCGGTGGTGTTGAGCAGGGGTACCGCGCCGGGGACGGAGGTGAGGTCGTCGTGGACCGCGGGCATCCGGGCGGAGCCGTACCGCCCCGTACCGGCCTCGACGGGGACCCGGGCGAACCGCTGGCGGGCCGACGGCAGACCGGTGGTGGCCCGGACCTCCAGTTCCGTCTCGTCGTCGGTGGCGAGCAGCAGGAACGCGGCGTCGCCGTCGAGCATGTCACGGGCGCGTTCCACCGTGCGCTGGAGCAGACCGTCGAGGTCGTCGGGGGCGGGCGAGCCGATGAAGACCTCGAAGGGGTCTGCGGCGTGCGGTTCGATACCGCTCTCGGCGGCGGCGGTGACCCGGTGCGGGGTCTGGAGGACGGCGCGCTCGTCGTCGCGTACCAGTAGACAGACCGTGGACGGCTCGCCCTGGGTGTCACGGACCCGCAGGTGGGAGGCGTAGACGGGGATGACCCGGCCCTCGGTGTCCCGGATGCCGTAGCTGCCCTCCCAGCGGGAGAGCTGGAGGGCCTCGGCGATCCCCGTGCTGGTGCCGGGGGTGTGGGGCCAGGCGGCGAGATCCGCGAGGGGTTTGCCGACGACCTGGTCGGCGGGGTAGCCGAAGAGGTGCTCGGCGTCCTCGTTCCAGACGGAGATCGCGCCGACGCGGTCGATCTGGGCGACGGCGACCCGGACGCGTTCGTCGGCGACCGGAAGCATGGGGGTCGGCAGTACGGGCCCCGCCGAGCGGGTGCCGACCGGGCGCTGGGGCAGATCGAGCTGGAACCAGACCTGCTTGTACGTGGCCGTGTACTCGACGCCCCAGCGGGAGGCGAGGGCGGAGCAGAGCTGGAGGCCGCGGCCGTTCTCGCTGTCCAGCGGGGCGAGTACATGACTGCCCTGGAGCGGAATCTCACGTTCGGGGTAGCGGTCGGCGACTTCGATCCGGACACTGTCGTCGGTGCGGAGACAGAGGACGTCGGCGGCGGTTCCGGCGTGGACGATGGCGTTGGTGACGAGTTCGCTGGTCAGAACGACGGCGTCATCGACGATTTCGGCATGCCCCCAGCCGTGGAGGGTGTCCCGGACGAAGGCGCGGGCGGTCGCCACGGACCGTCCGACCGGGTCGAAGGAGGCGGCTGCCCGAGCGGTGATCACTGAACTCCTCGTACGCGTCTCGACGCCCGGCTCTGCCATGATCGGCCCGTCCCTCCCGGTGCCCGGTCCCTGTGCCACGCCCCTGTCGCCCCGGCCGGGCGGACCGGGGCGGTTGGACAGCCGGAGGCCAGGTTACTTACCTTCGCAGTCCGAGCGGATGCCGGTCGCCGTTGTTTCCGCCCTCCGAGGGCGGGGACGTGCTGCGAAGCCGCCGAACTGTTATGGCCTGGTTCGGTCCGGGTGAAACACTGGGCACTTACCCGATATGAGCTCGTGAGAACGGTCAACCCCTGCGGGAGGGACACGGTGGAGTCTGGCGTGGCGGCGCGTGGCGGGAACACGCGCGCGAAAGGCGGCCGGTCCCGGGGCGGTGGGACGACCGTGGTGGACACGGTCGATCTGAATCGCCTGCTGGCGGCGTTGACGTCGATGCGGGACGGGAACTTCCGCAAGCGGCTGACGGTGTCCGGCGACGATGTGATGGCGGAGATCGCCGCCGTCTACAACGAGGTCGCGGACCGTAATCTCCATCTCACCGGTGAGCTGGCGCGGGTGCGCCGGGTCGTGGGGCGGGAGGGGAAGCTGACCGAGCGGCTGGACACGGGGGCCTGTGAAGGGTCCTGGGCCGCCGCGATCGACGCGTCGAACGCGCTGGTCGACGAGTTGGCGCGGCCGGTGTCCGAGGTGGGCCGGGTGCTGTCGGCGGTGGCCGACGGCGATCTCCAGCAGCGGATGGATCTGCGGTCGCAGGGCACGGACGGGGTGGTCCGGCCGCTGCGCGGAGAGTTCCTCAAGGTGGCGCGGACCGTCAACGGTCTGGTGGACCAGCTGTCCGCGTTCACGGACGAGGTGACGCGGGTCGCGCTGGAAGTCGGTACCGAGGGCAAGCTGGGCGGCCAGGCGCAGGCCCGGGGGATGTCGGGCTCCTGGAAGGATCTGACGGACTCCGTCAATACGATGGCGCAGCGGCTGACGGCGCAGGTGCGGGACATCGCGCTGGTCACCACGGCGGTCGCCAAGGGCGATCTGTCGCAGAAGGTGACGGTGCACGTCGCCGGGGAGATGCTGGAGCTGAAGAACACCGTCAACACGATGGTGGACCAGCTCCAGTCCCTGGGGTCCGAGGTGACCCGGGTCTCCCGCGAGGTGGGGACCGAGGGCATGCTGGGCGGCCAGGCCGAGGTGCCCGGGGTGGCCGGGGTGTGGAAGGACCTCACCGACTCGGTCAACACGATGGCGGGGAATCTGACCTCGCAGGTCCGGGCGATCGCCGAGGTGACGACGGCGGTCGCGAACGGTGATCTGTCGCAGAAGGTCACCGTCAACGCGCGGGGCGAGGTCGCCCAGCTGGCGGAGACCGTCAACCAGATGACGGAGACGCTGCGGACGTTCGCGGACGAGGTGACGCGGGTCGCGTCCGAGGTCGGCGGGGAGGGGCTGCTCGGCGGGCAGGCCCAGGTGCCGGGTGCGGCGGGGACGTGGAAGGACCTGACGGACTCGGTCAATACGGTCTTCCGCAATCTGACCACCCAGGTACGGGACATCGCGCAGGTGACGACGGCGGTCGCCAACGGCGATCTGTCGCAGAAGGTCACGGTGGACGTGGCCGGGGAGATGCTGGAGCTGAAGAACACCGTCAACACGATGGTGGACCAGCTGCAGTCGTTCGGTTCCGAGGTGACCCGGGTGGCCCGCGAGGTCGGTATCGAGGGCCGGCTCGGCGGTCAGGCGCGGGTGCCGGGTGCGGCGGGGACGTGGAAGGACCTGACGGACTCGGTCAACACCGCGTTCCACAACCTGACCGGTCAGGTTCGGGACATCGCGCAGGTGACGACGGCGGTGGCGCGCGGTGATCTGTCGCAGAAGGTCACGGTGGACGTGGCCGGGGAGATGCTGGAGCTGAAGAACACCGTCAATACGATGGTGGCGCAGCTGTCGTCCTTCGCGGACCAGGTCACCCGGATGGCGCGGGACGTGGGTACGGAGGGCCGGCTCGGCGGTCAGGCCCGGGTCGACGGCGTCAGCGGTACCTGGAAGGAGCTGACGGACTCGGTCAACTTCATGGCCGGGAACCTGACCTGGCAGGTCCGGCAGATCGCGCAGGTGACGACGGCGGTGGCGCGCGGTGATCTGTCGCAGAAGATCGACGTGGACGCCCGGGGCGAGATCCTGGAGCTGAAGAACACCATCAATACGATGGTCGACCAGCTCTCGGCCTTCGCCGACCAGGTGACGCGGGTGGCGCGCGAGGTGGGTACGGAGGGCCGGCTCGGCGGTCAGGCCCAGGTGCCGGGCGTGGCCGGGGTCTGGCGCGATCTGACGGACTCCGTGAACGGTATGGCGGGAAATCTGACCAACCAGGTCCGCAATATCGCCCAGGTCGCGACGGCGGTGGCGCGCGGTGATCTGTCGCAGAAGATCGAGGTCGACGCCCGGGGCGAGATCCTGGAGCTGAAGAACACCATCAATACGATGGTCGACCAGCTCTCCGACTTCGCCGAGCAGGTCACGATGGTGGCCCGCGAGGTGGGTACGGAGGGCATGCTGGGCGGTCAGGCCGAGGTACAGGGCGTCTCCGGGACGTGGAAGGACCTCACCCAGTCCGTCAACTCGATGGCCAACAATCTGACGTCCCAGGTGCGGAGCATCGCGGAGGTCACCACGGCGGTCGCCAAGGGCGATCTGTCGAAGAAGATCACCGTGGACGCCAAGGGCGAGATCCTCGAACTGGTGACGACGGTCAACACCATGGTCGACCAGTTGTCCGATTTCGCGGACGAGGTGACCCGGGTGGCCCGTGAGGTGGGTACCGAGGGTGTGCTGGGCGGTCAGGCCCGGGTGCGCGGGGTCACCGGTATCTGGAAGGACCTCAGCGACAACGTCAATCTGATGGCGAACAACCTCACCAATCAGGTGCGGAACATCGCCCGGGTGTCGGCGGCGGTCGCCAACGGCGATCTGACGAAGAAGGTGACCGTCGAGGCGCGCGGCGAGTTCGCGGAGCTGGCGGAGACCGTGAACACGATGGTGACGACGCTGTCGTCGTTCGCGGACGAGGTGACCCGGGTGGCCCGTGAGGTGGGCACCGAGGGCGAGCTGGGCGGTCAGGCGCAGGTTCCGGGGGTCTCCGGGACGTGGAAGGACCTGACCGAGTCGGTGAACTCGATGGCGTCCAATCTGACCTGGCAGGTCCGCCAGATCGCCACGGTGACCACGGCCATCGCCAAGGGCGATCTGACCCGTAAGATCGATATCGACGCCCGGGGCGAGATCCTCGAACTGAAGACGACCATCAACACCATGGTCGACCAGCTGTCGGCGTTCGCGGGTGAGGTGACCCGGGTGGCCCGTGAGGTGGGTACGGACGGTCAGCTCGGCGGTCAGGCCCGGGTCCGGGACGTGGACGGCACCTGGCGGGATCTGACGGAGTCGGTGAACGAGATGGCCGGGAACCTGACCCGGCAGGTGCGGGCGATCGCTGCGGTGGCGACCGCGGTGACCCGGGGCGATCTCAATCTGAAGGTCGACGTGGACGCGGCCGGGGAGATCCAGGTCCTCCAGGACAACATCAATACGATGATCGCCAATCTGCGGGACACCACCCTCGCCAATGAGGAGCAGGACTGGCTGAAGGGGAATCTGGCCCGGATCTCGGGTCTGATGCAGGGGCGCCGGGATCTGGACGACGTGGCGTCGCTGATCATGAGCGAGCTGACGCCGGTGGTGTCGGCTCAGCACGGCGCGTTCTTCCTGGCGATGCCGACGGGCGGCAGTTCGGATGTGTCGGGCGAGGAGGAGACCTCGTACGAGCTCCAGATGCGGGCGAGTTACGGCTACTCGGCCGGTCTCATGCCCACCTCGTTCCGGCCGGGGGAGACGCTGATCGGGACGGCCGCCGAGGAGAAGCGGACGATCCAGGTCAATGTGCCGCCGGGGTATCTGAAGATCTCCTCGGGGCTCGGGGAGGCGTCCCCGGCGTATGTGATCGTGCTGCCGGTGCTTTTCGAGGGGAAGGTCCTCGGGGTGATCGAGCTGGCGTCGTTCCAGCCGTTCACGCAGATCCAGCGGGACTTCCTGAACCAGATCGCCGAGATGATCGCGACCAGTGTCAACACGATCAGTGTGAACACCAAGACCGAGGTGCTGCTGAAGCAGTCGCAGGAGCTGACGGAGCAGCTGCGGGAGCGTTCGGCGGAGCTGGAGAACCGGCAGAAGGCGCTGCAGGCGTCCAATGCCGAGCTGGAGGACAAGGCGGAGCTGCTGGCCCAGCAGAACCGGGACATCGAGGTGAAGAACACCGAGATCGAGGAGGCCCGGCAGGTGCTGGAGGAGCGGGCGGAACAGCTCGCGGTCTCCATGCGCTACAAGTCGGAGTTCCTGGCGAATATGTCGCACGAGCTGCGGACGCCGCTGAACTCGCTGCTGATCCTGGCGAAGCTGCTGGCGGACAACGCGGAGGGCAATCTCTCGCCGAAGCAGGTGGAGTTCGCCGAGACGATCCACGGGGCGGGTTCCGATCTGCTCCAGCTGATCAACGACATTCTCGATCTGTCGAAGGTCGAGGCGGGGAAGATGGACGTCAGTCCGACCCGGATCGCCCTGGTGCAGCTGGTGGACTATGTGGAGGCGACGTTCCGTCCGCTGACGGCGGAGAAGGGGCTTGACTTCTCGGTCCGGGTCTCGCCCGAGTTGCCGGCGACGCTCCACACCGACGAGCAGCGGCTGTTGCAGGTGCTGCGGAATCTGCTGTCGAACGCGGTGAAGTTCACCGATTCGGGGGCGGTGGAGCTGGTGATCCGTCCGGCGGGGGCGGACGTCCCGGCGTCGATCCACGAGCAGTTGCTGGAGGGCGGCACGCTGGCCAGCCCCGACTCGGAGCTGATCGCGTTCTCGGTGACCGATACGGGGATCGGGATCGCGGCCGGGAAGATGCGGGTGATCTTCGAGGCGTTCAAGCAGGCGGACGGGACGACAAGCCGGAAGTACGGCGGTACGGGGCTCGGGCTCTCGATCAGCCGGGAGATCGCCCGGCTGCTGGGCGGGGAGATCCACGCGGCGAGCGAGCCGGGCCGTGGTTCGACGTTCACGCTCTATCTGCCGCTGCATCCGGTGGCGCAGCCGTCGTCGGCGGCCGGTGGGGCGGGGGACGGTACGGACGGCGCGGGCGCGCCGCCGGAGCGCCCCGAGCGGCTCCTCCAGGGCGGTGACCCGGGTCCCGCGGCGCTGTTCCGCCGCCGCCGCAAGGCGCTGGGGGGTGCTCCGGAGGCCCCGGCGCTGCCCGCGGCGTCCGCCGGTGGCCCGGCGGGGGGTCCGGCGGCGCCGGTCGGCGGGGTGCCGTCGGCCGCCGATGGCCCGCTGGAGGCGGTCGGTGAGGAGGCGGGCGCGGAGCCGCGCCGTACCTTCGCCTTCGACAACGAGAAGGTACTGATCGTCGACGACGACATCCGCAATGTCTTCGCGCTCACCAGCGTGCTGGAGCAGCACGGCCTTTCGGTGCTGTACGCGGAGAACGGCCGGGAGGGCATCGAGGTGCTGGAGCAGCACGACGATGTGACGGTCGTCCTGATGGACATCATGATGCCGGAGATGGACGGCTACGCCACGACGACGGCGATCCGCCGGATGCCGCAGTTCGCCGGGCTGCCGATCATCGCGCTCACCGCGAAGGCGATGAAGGGCGACCGGGAGAAGGCGATCGAGTCGGGTGCCTCGGACTATGTGACCAAGCCGGTCGACCCGGATCATCTGCTCTCGGTGATGGAGGATTGGATGCGACGGCGCTGATACGAAACGTGACCGGAAGTTGATCGCCGAAGTCGACACCGGTGATCAATTGGTTATCAGATCTGATGGAAACGCCCCTAGTTGGTGACTGAGATTGCCTGGAGGTGTGTGGGAGAGTGGATTTCGGGGAACCTTCTGGTCTCGCGGCACGTTTCCGCTCTGTGCACAGTGACATCCCGGTGACAGGGTGTGGCGGTGGGCGGGGTGCGGCTACCATGACCGGCACAAGGGCGGACGGCGCAAAGGAGCCGTCCCCCGGGGCGGCGCCCGGTGTGTTCCCCGCGCTCACGAGGCCGGGGAGACTCCCATCCGGGGCGAGGAGGACGGGGCATGGTGCAGAAGGCCAAGATCCTCCTGGTCGATGACCGGCCGGAGAATCTGCTGGCGCTGGAGGCCATTCTCTCCGCGCTCGATCAGACACTGGTCCGGGCATCGTCCGGGGAGGAAGCGCTCAAGGCGCTGCTGACGGACGATTTCGCGGTCATTCTGCTCGATGTGCAGATGCCCGGCATGGACGGTTTCGAGACCGCCGCGCACATCAAGCGGCGGGAGCGGACCCGGGACATCCCGATCATCTTCCTCACCGCGATCAACCACGGCCCGCACCACACCTTCCGGGGTTACGCGGCGGGCGCGGTCGACTACATCTCCAAGCCGTTCGACCCGTGGGTGCTGCGGGCCAAGGTCTCGGTCTTCGTCGATCTGTATATGAAGAACTGCCAGCTGAGGGAGCAGGCCGCACTGCTCAGGCTCCAGTTGGACGGCGACGGCCGGACGAACTCCGCCGACAACGGCAAGGAGCCCGCGGGCCTGCTCGCCGAGCTGTCCGCCCGGCTGGCCGCCGTCGAGGAGCAGGCCGAGGCGCTCTCCAAGCAGCTCTACGACGACGCCGCGGACGCCGCCGCCGTGGCGACCGCAGCCCATCTGGAGCGGAAACTCACCGGGCTGCGCCGGGCGCTGGACGCGCTGGAGCCGGGTGCGGGCGGCGCGCCCGCCCTGCCGTCGCAGAGCTGACGGTACGGAGCCGGGGCCCGCGCGGTGGTGCGGGCGGCCCGGGGGCGCGTACGCAGTGAAGGCCGGCGCGGAGCCGGGCTCGTACGGTCGGCCCGTGGTCCCGGTAGGGCCGGTGAGCGGGCCCGGCGCGTACCGCCGCTGAGCAGGCGTCACCTTCGCGCCCCGGAAAGGCGACACGTTGGGGTGAAGCCGTGGGCACACGTGTCCACCGCCGTCGGCACCGGTAACCTCACCTCCATGGCCTCACGTACGTCCGGCAATGGTTCCCAGGAGACGGCGGGCGCCGCCAAGCCGCGTTCCGGCCGTACGAGCGGTGCTCCGGCCGCCAAGAAGGCGGCTCCCGCGAAGAAGACCGCCGCCGGGAAGGCTCCGGCGAAGAAGGCCGTGCCCGCGAAGAAGGCCCCGGCCAAGAAGAAGGCCGCCGCCCCCAAACCCGCGCCCAAGAAGGTGCCGTCCCCGACCGGGGGTGTCTACCGGCTCGCCCGGGCCCTCTGGCTCGGGACCGCCCACGCCGTCGGGGCGATGTTCCGCGGCATAGGGCGCGGCGCCAAGGGCCTCGACCCGGCCCACCGCAAGGACGGGCTCGCCCTGCTGCTGCTCGGGGTCGCCCTGATCGTCGCCGCCGGGACCTGGTCCCATCTCAGCGGCCCCGTCGGCGATCTGGTCGAGATGCTGGTCACCGGCACCTTCGGCCGGCTCGATCTGCTGGTGCCGATACTGCTCGGGGTGATCGCCGTCCGGCTGATCCTCTATCCGCAGAAGCCGGAGGCCAACGGGCGGGTCGTGATCGGGCTCTCCGCCCTCGTCGTCGGCGTGCTCGGGCAGGTCCACATCGCCTGCGGCTCGCCCGGCCGCGACGCGGGCACCGGCGCCATGCAGGACGCGGGCGGGCTGATCGGCTGGGCCGCCTCCAAACCGCTGATCTTCATGATGGGCGAGGTACTGGCCGTACCGATGCTGGTCCTGCTGACCGTCTTCGGGCTGCTGGTCGTCACCGCCACCCCCGTCAACGCCATTCCGCAGCGGCTGAGGCTGCTCGGGGTGAAGCTGGGCCTGGTCCGGCCCGCCGAGTCCGACGCGTACCCGGAGGGCCTGGACGGCGGCCGGACCGAGGACGACCGGCGGTACGAGGACCAGTGGCGGGACGCCGTACCCGGCGCGGCGGGGAAGCCGCGCCGCCCCCGGCGGGGCGGGGCGGCGTACGACCCCGACGACGCCGAGTCGGCCGAGCTGTCCCAGCGCCGTTCCCCGCGCCGGGGCTCCGTCCAGCCGTCCGCGCACCGGCCGATGGACGCCGTCGACGTGGCGGCCGCCGCGGCCGCCGCGCTGGACGGCGCGGTCTACAACGGGCTGCCGCCCTCCCCGCTGGTCGCCGATCTGACCAAGGACGTCACCGCCGATCTGCGGCGCGCGGGAACCCCGGTGCCGCCCGCGCGGGACGCCGACCTGCCCGAAGAGAGCGGTAGGGCCGCCGGGAAGCGGGGGGCCGTCGCCGAGAAGGGCGCGGCCGGCTCCGTACCGGATCTGACCAAGCCCGCGCCCGAACGGGCCGGGCCGCTGCCGCCCCGGGCCGAGCAGCTCCAGCTCGCCGGGGACATCACCTACTCCCTGCCCTCCCTCGACCTGCTGGAACGCGGCGGTCCCGGCAAGACGCGCAGCGCCGCCAATGACGCGATCGTGGCGTCGCTGACCAATGTCTTCACGGAGTTCAAGGTCGACGCGGCCGTCACCGGCTTCACCCGGGGCCCGACGGTCACCCGCTACGAGGTCGAACTGGGCCCCGCCGTGAAGGTCGAACGGATCACGGCCCTCACCAAGAACATCGCCTACGCCGTCGCCAGCCCGGACGTACGGATCATCTCGCCCATCCCCGGCAAGTCCGCGGTCGGTATCGAGATCCCCAACACCGACCGGGAGATGGTCAACCTCGGCGACGTACTGCGGCTCGCCGACGCCGCCGAGGACGACCACCCCATGCTGGTGGCGCTCGGCAAGGACGTCGAGGGCGGCTATGTGATGGCCAACCTCGCCAAGATGCCGCACATCCTGGTGGCGGGCGCGACCGGATCCGGTAAGTCCTCCTGCATCAACTGCCTCATCACCTCGGTGATGATAAGGGCGACCCCGGAGGACGTCCGGATGGTGCTGGTCGACCCCAAGCGGGTCGAGCTGACCGCGTACGAGGGCATTCCGCATCTGATCACCCCGATCATCACCAACCCCAAGCGGGCCGCCGAGGCGCTCCAGTGGGTCGTCCGTGAGATGGATCTGCGCTACGACGACCTCGCGGCCTTCGGCTTCCGGCATATCGACGACTTCAACGCGGCGATCCGGGCCGGGAAGGTCAAACTTCCGGAGGGCAGTGAGCGGGAGCTCCAGCCCTATCCGTATCTGCTGGTCATCGTGGACGAGCTGGCCGATCTGATGATGGTGGCGCCCCGGGACGTCGAGGACGCCATCGTCCGGATCACCCAGCTCGCCCGGGCCGCCGGAATCCATCTGGTGCTCGCCACCCAGCGGCCGTCCGTCGATGTCGTCACCGGGCTGATCAAGGCGAACGTACCGTCGCGGCTGGCCTTCGCCACCTCGTCCCTCGCCGACAGCCGGGTCATCCTCGACCAGCCGGGCGCGGAGAAGCTGATCGGCAAGGGCGACGGACTCTTCCTCCCGATGGGCGCCAACAAGCCCGTCCGGATGCAGGGCGCCTTCGTCACCGAGGACGAGGTCGGTGCGGTGGTCCAGCACTGCAAGGACCAGATGGCGCCGGTCTTCCGGGACGACGTCACCGTCGGCGGCAAGCAGAAGAAGGAGATCGACGAGGACATCGGCGACGATCTCGATCTGCTCTGCCAGGCCGCCGAGCTGGTGGTCTCCACCCAGTTCGGATCGACCTCGATGCTCCAGCGGAAGCTGCGGGTCGGCTTCGCGAAGGCGGGGCGGCTGATGGATCTGATGGAGTCGCGGAACATCGTCGGCCCGAGCGAGGGCTCCAAGGCCCGCGACGTACTGATCAAACCGGACGAGCTGGACGAGGTGCTGGCGGTGATCCGGGGGGAGTCGGCGCCGTGACCCCGGCCCCGGCGGCGACGACCGGGGGACCCGGCCGGTCGTACGGTGGCACGCTCCGGCGGTCCTCCCCTGATCGCGGCGGGTACCCGTTCCCGGCGGCGGGCGACGCGCGGCGCGTGGCCGGGCGGCCGTCGGCGGCGCTCGCGGCCGTACCGGGCCGATACCGCTTTCCGGGCCCGGAAGCCCGTCGGCGCGCCGGGCGCGACACGCCGGACGGTTGCGCGCGCCGGAGCGCGCCGCGCCCCGCGTGCGACGCGGCCGGGGTGTTTCCGCCCCCGTGGGACGGGAGAGCAACCGTTTCCCTTGCTCATACGTCAAGTTGGGGTGAGGGGCAGTGGAGAACTCCCCTCGGCGCCGTCGGCGTACCGGCCATTCCGATGGCGTACAAACTCCTTCCGCCCGGTTGCCCCACCCTTTCGTACCACCCGTAGACTGAACCTCCAGCAGGTGGTTACACGCTCGAAAGGCACCCCCGTGTCCATCGGCAACTCCCCCGAAGACGACCGGCCTTCCACCCCCGAGGAGCGGCCCTCCATCGGGCGCGTCCTCCAGCAGGCGCGGCTCGCGGCCGGACTGACCGTCGACGACATCAGCGCCACCACCCGCGTACGCGTCCCGATCGTGACCGCGATCGAACACGACGACTTCACCCGCAGCGGCGGCGACGTCTACGCCCGCGGCCATATCCGGATGATCGCCGGGGCCGTCGGGCTCGACCCCGAACCGCTGGTCGGACAGTACGACTCCGAGCGCGGCGGACGCCCCGCGCCGACCCCCGCCGCGCCCCTCTTCGAGGCCGAGCGGATCCGGCCGGAGCCGCGCCGCCCCAATTGGACCGCGGCCATGGTCGCGGCGATCGTCGCGGTCGTCGGCTTCGTCGGCTTCACCCTGTTCAACGGCGGGGACGACGGCGCCGGGCAGGGCCAGGTCGCCAAGGGGCCGCAGGCCGAGCGGTCGGCTGGGACCGGGACCAAGCCGTCCGGCGGACCCGCCGAGAAGCCCGGCCCGGTGCCGTCCGACTCGGCGATCGCCGCCGCCCCGGCCGACAAGGTCACCGTCAAGCTGACCGTGCTCAAGAACAAGAGCTGGATCTCCGCCGAGGCCGCCAACGGCCGGAAGATCTTCGACGGCACGCTCGCCAAGGGCGATACCCGTACCTTCCAGGACGACCGCCGGATCGATCTGATCCTCGGCAACGCCGGGGCGATCGAGCTGTACGTCAACGGGAAGAAGATCGAGGACGAGTTCAAGCAGGGGCAGGTCGAACGGCTCTCGTACACGAAGGGCGACCCCGAGGCGGGCTGACGCCCCCGGACGGCCGGGATCTCCGTCGGCGGGCGCCGGACCAGCGGGGCACACCCCGGGAGGACCGGCCGACGGTGGGGCAAAGCGCCCCGGACGGTGGATACGGCCGGGTAACGGGGCGGGTCGGACGGTGCTCCGGCCGCGTACCCCCCGTCGGCGAGGCTCGGGGCGAAGGCGCGGGCCCGGACGAAGTAGTCTTGAGCCCATGCCCGAACGCCGTACCGTCGCCCTTGTCACTCTTGGCTGCGCCCGTAACGAGGTGGACTCGGAGGAGCTAGCAGGCCGTCTGGCAGCGGACGGCTGGGACCTGGTCGACGAAGCCTCCGACGCCGATGTCGCCGTGGTCAACACCTGCGGCTTCGTCGAGGCCGCCAAGAAGGACTCCGTCGACGCCCTGCTGGAGGCGAACGACCTCAAGGACCACGGCCGCACCCAGGCCGTGGTCGCCGTCGGCTGCATGGCCGAGCGGTACGGCAAAGAGCTGGCGGACGCGCTCCCCGAGGCCGACGGCGTCCTCGGCTTCGACGACTACGCGAACATCTCCGACCGGCTGCGGACCATCCTCGGCGGCGGGATCCACGCCTCCCACACGCCCCGCGACCGGCGCAAGCTGCTGCCGCTGAGCCCCGCCGAGCGGCAGTCCGCGACCGATGTGGCGCTCCCCGGACACGGCGCGCCCGCCGAGGCGCCCGCCGAACTGCCCGAAGGGCTCGCCGACCTCCCCGAGGGGCTCGCGCCCGAATCCGGGCCGCGCGCCCCCCTGCGCCGCCGGCTCGGCAGCAGCCCGGTGGCCTCGGTGAAGCTGGCCTCCGGCTGCGACCGGCGCTGCACCTTCTGCGCCATCCCCTCCTTCCGGGGCTCCTTCATCTCGCGCCGCCCCTCCGATGTGCTGGGCGAGACCCGCTGGCTGGCCGAGCAGGGCGTGAAGGAGATCATGCTGGTCTCCGAGAACAACACGTCCTACGGCAAGGACCTCGGCGACATCCGGCTGCTGGAGACCCTGCTGCCGGAGCTGGCGGCCGTCGACGGCATTGAGCGTGTACGAGTCAGCTATCTCCAGCCCGCCGAGATGCGGCCCGGACTGATCGACGTCCTGACCGGTACGCCCAAGGTCGCGCCCTACTTCGACCTCTCCTTCCAGCACTCCGCCCCCGGGGTGCTGCGCGCGATGCGGCGCTTCGGTGACACCGACCGCTTCCTCGAACTGCTGGAGACCATCCGCGCCAGAGCGCCGCGGGCCGGGGTGCGCTCCAACTTCATCGTCGGCTTCCCGGGCGAGACCGAGGCCGACTACGCCGAGCTGGAGCGCTTCCTCACCCATGCCCGGCTCGACGCCATCGGTGTGTTCGGCTACTCCGACGAGGACGGTACGGAAGCCGCCACGTACGAGAACAAGCTCGACGAGGACGTCGTCGCCGAGCGGCTCTCCCGGCTCTCCCGGCTCGCCGAGGAGCTGACCGCGCAGCGCGCCGACGAGCGGGTCGGCGAGGAGCTGGAGGTGCTGGTCGAATCCGTCGCCGGGGAAGGCGCGGGCGATCAGGACGAGGCCGCCGTGGGGCGGGCCGCGCACCAGGCGCCGGAGACCGACGGCCAGATCGTCTTCACCTCCGCCGAGGGCCTGGAGCCCGGCCGGATGGTGCGGGCCAAGGTCGTGGCCACCGAGGGCGTCGACCTGGTCGCGGAGTATCTGGGTCTGCCCGGCGAGCAGGTGGTGACCGCGGCGGCGCCGTCGGCCACCGGGTCCGCCGCGCTGGAGGCCCTGGTCGCCGGGGCGGCGCCGCTGGGCGCCCGGCGGCGCGCCGGGGACGGTGGTCGGCCCGCGGGCGGCGAGGAGGCGGCCAGATGACCGGAGTGCCGGCATCCGCCGGGGGCGGCCGGCCCGGCCGGCCGGCACCCGGCGGCAAGCTGGGCGCTGCGGCCGTCAATCAGGCCAGCCTGTGGAATATCGCCAACCTCCTGACCATGCTGCGGTTGCTGCTGGTCCCCGCCTTCGTGGTGCTGCTGCTCCAGGACGGTGGCTACGACCCCGCCTGGCGCGCCTGGGCCTGGGCCGCGTTCGCCGTCGCGATGATCACGGATGTCTTCGACGGGCATCTGGCCCGGACGTACAACCTGGTCACCGACTTCGGGAAGATCGCCGACCCGATCGCCGACAAGGCGATCATGGCGGCGGGCCTGATCTGTCTCTCCGCCCTCGGTGATCTCCCCTGGTGGGTCACGGGAGTGATCCTCTTCCGCGAGCTGGGCATCACCCTGATGCGGTTCTGGGTGATCCGGCACGGGGTGATCCCGGCCAGCCGGGGCGGCAAGATGAAGACCCTGGCCCAGGGCACGGCCGTCGGGATGTACGTCCTGGCGCTCACCGGGGGGCTGGCCACCCTCCGCTTCTGGGTGATGGGGCTGGCCGTCGTGCTGACCGTCGTCACCGGTCTGGATTACGTGCGTCAGGCCGTCTCGATGCGCCGCCGGGGGCTCGCCAAGGAGCGCGGCGGCGGGCCGGACGCCCGATGACCGCGGTACCGGCGGCGGAGCGGGTACTGACCCTGCTCGCGGAGCGTGACCAGACCCTGGCCGTGGCCGAGTCCCTCACCGGTGGCCTGGTGGCCGCCGGGATCACCGGCGTACCCGGCTCGTCCCGCTCCTTCCTCGGCTCCGTGACGGCGTACGCCACCGGGCTCAAGGAGCGGCTGCTGGGGGTCGACGCGACCCTACTGGCGGAGCGGGGGCCGGTGTGTTCCGAGGTCGCGGCGCAGATGGCGGCGGGTGTGCGCGGACTGCTGGACGCCGACTGGGGAATCGCCACCACCGGGGTCGCCGGTCCCGGCCCGCAGGACGGGCAACCGGCCGGAACGGTCTTCGTGGCCGTTTCGGGACCGGACGGAATCGAGAAAGTCGCCGCACTGAGATTGAACGGCACCCGGGCGGAAATCCGTAAAGAGAGTGTACGGAGCGTACTGGAGCTGCTCTCCGGCGAACTGCACGGAAATGCGCGGGCACAGGATACGGAACAGAACGGGGGGAATTGATGTTTACAGCCCTGAGTGAACACGTCATCGCTCCCCGCACGGCCGCGGCGCGAGGCGGTACGGTGGGGCGTGAAGGATGCGGCTACGCGGTCCGAGGAGGGAGCCACCGATGATTCTGCTCCGTCGCCTGCTGGGTGACGTGCTGCGTCGGCAGCGCCAGCGCCAGGGCCGTACGTTGCGCGAAGTCTCCTCGTCCGCCCGAGTCTCGCTCGGCTATCTCTCCGAGGTGGAGCGGGGGCAGAAGGAGGCGTCCTCCGAACTGCTCTCCGCCATTTGCGACGCGTTGGACGTACGGATGTCCGAGCTCATGCGGGAAGTGAGTGACGAGCTGTCGCTGGCCGAACTGGCCGCGTCGGCAGCCGCGAGCGAGCCGGTGCCCGCACCGGTACGCCCGATGCTCAACTCCGTTTCCGTGACGTCGGTGGCGGGTGTGCCGACGGAGCGGGTGACGATCAAGGCGCCGGCGGAGGCCGTCGACGTCGTCGCCGCCTGATCCGTCCGGCGGCGGTATCGGCCGGTCGGGCGGACCGGCCGTCGATCAGCGGTAGCGAACCCCGGTGTCACCTCCCCTCTGTGGGGAAGGCGACACCGGGGTTTTCGCCGTTTGGGCCCGGGCAGGTGCCCTTCATCGAAATGTTCCCTCCTGAGTGCTATGTCATGGTGGGAGGGATCGGTGACCGAGTGGAGGACGCATGTCTGTTGTGAAGAGCCCGCTGTCCGAGACCGACCTCAAGAGCGTCGGTACGGCGCTCCAGGGCGCGCTCGTCGATCTCGTGGACCTCGGCCTGGTGGCCAAACAGGTGCACTGGAACGTCATGGGGCCGCGGTTCCGGTCGGTTCATCTGCAGCTGGACGAGGTCGTGGACACGGCCCGGCTGCACTCCGACACGGTGGCCGAGCGGTGCTCCGCGATCGGTGTGCCGCCGGACGGCCGGGCCGCGACCGTGGCCGCGCAGAGCGCGATCAACGGGGTGCCCGAGGGCTGGATCAAGGACGTCGACGCGGTCCGGATCATGGTGGACGCGCTGGGCGCGGTGATCGGGCGGATGCGGGAGCGCATCGGTGTGACCGGTGACCCCGACCCGGTGAGCCAGGACATCATCATCGGGGTGACGGCCGATCTCGAGAAGCATGCCTGGATGTTCCAGGCCGAGAGCGTCTGAGGGACCCCGCGCCGCCGTGATACGCCGCCGGTACGCCGCCCGGCCGCTGTCGGCGACCAGCGGCCGCCGGTACGCGGCCCGGCCGCTGCTGGTCGCCGGGCTCGGCCTGGCCGGGCTGCTGGGCGGGGCCCTGTGGTGGTGGGCCGTACTCCGGCTGACGCTCGCACCCGACCGGGCGGGGCTGGTCGAGGGCGCGGTCGCGGCGGGCGGCTGGGGCCTGGGGCTGCTGCCGGTCCACGCCACCGCCTTCCGGTCCCGGAAGGCCCCGCCGGGGCCGCCGAACGCCGGAGCGCCGTGATCATCCCGGCGTGATAGCCGGGGCGGTCACCGCGATGTGCCGGGTGGGCGGTGTCACCGGGGGGCGTCGTCGGGTCCCGGGCCCCGCTGGCAGCCGGGACACCAGTAGGTGATCCGTTCGTCGCCGGAGAGCGCCGGGCCCGGACCGCGGTACGGCGTGACCCGGACCGGCCGGCCGCAGCGGGGGCAGGGCTGCCCGGCCCGGCCGTAGACATGGAGCAGCGGACCGCGGCGACCGGTACCGGCGACCGTACGGCGCTCGAAGGTGGTCCGGTTCGCCATCAGCAGCCGACGGGCCGTGGCGACCAGCCGGGGGAGTGTCTCGCCGGGTAGTTCGCCGACCGGCAGCCAAGGCGTGACCCCGGCGAGGAACACCAGTTCACAGCGGTAGACATTGCCGATCCCGGCGAGATTGCGCTGATCGAGCAGGGCGTCACCGAGGGAGCGGGCCGGATCGGCCCGCAGCCGGTCGACGGCGGTCGTGGCGTCCCAGTCCGGGCCGAGGAGATCCGGCCCCAGATGGCCCACCACCCGGTCCTCCTCACCGGTACGCAGCAGCTCCAGCACCGGCAGGCGGTAGCCCACGGCGGTGGCCGCCTCCGTACCCAGCACCGCCCGGATCTGATGGGCGGGGCCGCCGGTCCACCGGGCGCCGGCCGGGAAGACCCGCCAGGCGCCGTCCATCCGCAGATGCGAGTGGAGGGTGAGGCCGCCCTCGAACCTGGTCAGCAGATGCTTGCCGCGCGGGGTGACGTCCCGTACCGCCCGTCCGGTGAGATCGGCCGTCGCGAAGCGGGGTACGCGCAGGTCGAACCGGGTCAGCACACCTCCGGCGAGGGCGTCGTGCAGCCGGTGCGCGGTCAGCCAGACGGTGTCTCCTTCGGGCATGGCTCCATCATGCGGCAGCGGGCGGGGGCGGGGCGGACCCGTCGCGGCGGACCGGGCCCGTCACGGTCTGAGCCGCAGACCTCTCGGGGTGGCGTGGAAACCGGCGGTCTCCAGGGCCCGGCCGAAGGGCGAGGTGAGCGCCGGGACGCCATTGGCACGCTCCACCGTGACCGAGCCCAGAGCGCCCCGGCGGGCCGCGTCGGCGAGGGCACCGGCCGCCGCCGCGAAACCGGGGGAGTCTGCGTCGGCCCAGGCCAGCAGGGTTTTCCCGCCGCGTTCCAGATAGAGGGCCAGCTCGCCGTCGACCAGTACGACCAGGGAACCGGCCTTGCGGCCCGGTTTGTGCGCCGCGCCGTCCGGGGGATCGGGCCAGGGCAGGGCGGCGCCGTAGGCGTTGGCCGGGTCGGCCGCCGCCAGCAGTAGCGCGTGCGGTTCCGTACGCCCCTCGGAGCGCTCCCGGGCGCCGGAGGAGGCGCGCAGCCGGTCGACCGCGCCGTCCATCGCGAACTGGGCCGCCCCCAGGCCCTCGACGACATAGCCGCGGCGGGCCTGGCCGCGGTCCTCGAACGCGGTCAGCACCCGGTACGCGGCGGAGAAGCCGCCTTCGACGCCCTCGGCGGCCACCGCGCCCCGGGTCACCACTCCGTGCCGGTCCAGCAACGAGCGGGCCAGGGCGTGCGCCCGGTGGGTGGGGTCCGGCTCGGCGGGCGGCAGCAGCGACCAGCGCCCGCTCACCGTCGGCGGGCCGCCGCGGGACACGGGCCCGGCCGCGGTCGTCAGCCCGCCGTACCGCCCCCGGGGGACGGTCCGCCGGGCGCGGTGGGCCGTCGAACCGGCGGTCCGGCCCGAGCCCAGCAGGGATCGCAGCGGGGCGAGGGTGTCATTGGTCAGCCGCCCCGACCACGCCAGGTCCCAGACGGCGTCGGCGAGCTGCGGATCGGCGGCCTCCGGATGGTCGGCCCTGACCCGGTCGGCGATCTGCCGGAAGAACAGGCCGTATCCGGGGGCGAGGGCGGCCAGCACCGCCGAATGCAGCGGTGTCTCCTCCAGCGGGTGGGGGGCCGGGAGCAGCAGGGGAGCCGAGTCAGCCGGATAGAGGGCGATCCAGCCGTCCTTGCCGGGCAGCGCGCCCGCGCCCGCCCAGACGATCTCGCCCGTGGTGGTCAGCTCGTCGAGCAGGGCGGGGGTGTAGCCGTGCACCCGGGACGGCAGGACCAGCTTCTCCAGCGCGGAGGCGGGCACCGCCACGCCCTGGAGCTGTTCGACCGCGCGGGCCAGACCGTCGGCGCCCCGCAGCTCGCGGCCGCCGATGTGCTGCCAGCGGGGGAGGAAGTCGGCGAGCGCGGTGGGCGGCACGGGCTCCAGCTCCTGCCGGAGCGCGGCCAGGGACCGGCGCCGCAGCCGGCGCAGCACGGTGGCGTCGCACCATTCCTGCCCGGCGCCGTCCGGGCCGAGGGCCGCCGGAGCGGGGTGGAACTCGCCGACGACGATCCGGCCGGTCGCGGCCAGCCGGTGCAGCGCGCCGTCGGTGACGGCCGGGCCGAGCCCGAAGCGGGCGGCGGCCCGGGCCGTGGTGAACGGGCCGTGGGTGCGGGCGTACCGGGCGAGGAGATCGCCGAGGGGGTCCTTGACGGGCTCGGTGAACGCCTCGGGCACCCCGACCGGGAGCGCCGTACCGAGCGCGTCCCGCAGCCGTCCGGCGTCCTCGATCGCCGCCCAGGTCTCCGCACCGGCGATCCGGACCCGGATGGCCCGCCGGGCGGCGGCCAGGCCGCGCACCCAGCCGGGGTCGGCGCCCCGCTCGGCCAGCTCGGAATCGGTCAGCGGGCCCAGGATCCGCAGCAGATCGGCGACCCCTTCCTCGTCCTTCACCCGCCGGTCCTCGGTAAGCCACCGCAGTTCCCGCTCCAGCTCGGCCAGCACCTCCGGGTCCAGCAGCTCCCGCAGCTCGGCCTGTCCCAGCAGCTCGGAGAGGAGCCGGGAGTCGAGGGACAGGGCGGCCGCCCGCCGTTCGGCGAGCGGCGAGTCCCCCTCGTAGAGGAACTGGGCGACATAGCCGAAGAGGAGGGAGCGGGCGAACGGCGACGGCTCGGGTGTGGTGACCTCCACCAGCCGGACCCGCCGGGCCTCGATATCGCCCATCAGCTCGGTCAGACCCGGTACGTCGAAGACGTCCTGGAGGCACTCCCGGACGGCTTCGAGGACGATCGGGAAGGAGCCGAACTCGCTCGCCACCTGCAACAGCTGGGCGGCGCGCTGCCGCTGCTGCCAGAGCGGGGTGCGCTTGCCGGGGCTGCGCCGGGGCAGCAGCAGGGCCCGGGCCGCGCATTCGCGGAACCGGGCCGCGAACAGCGCCGAGCCGCCGACCTGGTCGGTGACGATCCCGCCGATCTCGTCCTTGTCGAAGACGGTGTCGGCGGCGCCCACCGGCGCCTGTCCGTCGTCGAAGACGGTGTCCTGCCGGGCGGGGTCCGCGTCGAGCAGGTCGAGGCCCAGCAGATCGGCGTCGGGCAGCCGCAGCACGATGCCGTCGTCGGCATGCATGACCTGGGCGTCCATGCCGTACCGCTCGGCGAGCCGGGCGCCGATGGCCAGCGCCCACGGCGCGTGCACCTGGGCGCCGAACGGGGAGTGGATCACCACCCGCCAGTCGCCCAGCTCGTCCCGGAACCGCTCCACCAGGATCGTCCGGTCATCGGGGACATGCCCGCAGGCCCGGCGCTGCTCGTCCAGATACGCCAGCACGTTCTCCGCCGCCCAGGCGTCCAGACCGGCGGCGAGCAGCCGCAGCCTGCCGTCCTCCGCGGACAGCGCCCCCACCTCGCGCAGGAATCCGCCGACCGCGCGCCCCAGCTCCAGGGGGCGGCCCAGCTGGTCGCCCTTCCAGAACGGCAGCCGCCCCGGTACCCCGGGAGCCGGGGTCACCAGGACCCGGTCGCGGGTGATGTCCTCGATCCGCCACGAGGTGGTGCCCAGGGTGAAGACATCGCCCACCCGGGACTCGTACACCATCTCCTCGTCCAGCTCGCCGACCCGGCGGCCCCCGCCGCCCTTCTCGGCGGAGGCACCGGCGAGGAAGACCCCGAACAGTCCCCGGTCGGGGATCGTGCCGCCGGAGGTGACCGCGAGACGCTGCGCGCCGGGCCGTCCGGTGACGGTGCCCGCGACCCGGTCCCACACCACCCGGGGCCGCAGCTCCGCGAAGGCGTCGGACGGATAGCGCCCGGCCAGCATGTCCAGCACGGCCTCGAACGCCGACTCCGGCAGGGCCGCGAACGGCGCGGCCCGCCGGACCAGCGCCAGCAGATCGTCCACCTGCCAGGTGTCGAGGGCGACCGTCGCCACCAGCTGCTGCGCCAGCACGTCCAGCGGATTGGCCGGGACCCGCAGCGCCTCGATGGCGCCTTCCCGCATCCGCTCGGTGACCACGGCCGACTGGACCAGATCCCCCCGGTACTTCGGGAAGACCACGCCCCGGGAGACCGCCCCCACCTGGTGTCCGGCCCGGCCCACCCGCTGGAGGCCCGAGGCCACCGACGGCGGGGACTCGACCTGGACGACCAGATCGACCGCGCCCATGTCGATCCCCAGCTCCAGACTGGAGGTGGCCACCACGGCGGGCAGCCGCCCCGCCTTCAGATCCTCCTCGACCAGCGCCCGCTGCTCTTTGGACACCGAGCCGTGGTGCGCCCGGGCGAGCAGCGGGGGCGCGCCCCGGGCGGCCCCGGACTGGGCCATGATCTCGGCGGGCGGGGCGCCCTCGGGCAGGGGTTCGCCCGCGGCCCGTTCGTAGGCGATCTCGTTGAGCCGGTTGCAGAGCCGCTCCGCGAGGCGGCGCGAGTTGGCGAAGACGATCGTCGAACGGTGCGCTTGGACGAGGTCGGCGATCCGCTCCTCCACATGAGGCCAGATCGACGGCCGGTCGCCGCCGGACGCCGGGGCGCCCGGCGCGTCCGAGGCGGGGGCGGCCAGCTCGCCCAGGTCCTCGACCGGGACCACCACCGACAGATCGAACTCCTTCTCCGACGGCGGCTGGACGATCTCCACCCGGCGCCGCGGCGACAGATAGCGGGCCACCTCGTCCACCGGCCGGACCGTGGCCGACAGACCGATCCGGCGGGCCGGGCGCGGCAGCACCTCGTCCAGCCGCTCCAGCGACAGCGCCAGATGCGCACCCCGTTTGGTGCCCGCCACGGCGTGCACCTCGTCGAGGATCACGGTCTCCACCCCGGCCAGGGCGTCCCGGGCGGCCGAGGTCAGCATCAGGAACAGGGACTCGGGGGTGGTGATCAGGATGTCCGGCGGCCGGGTCGCGAGGGCCCGGCGCTCGGCGGCCGGGGTGTCGCCCGAGCGGATCCCCACCCGGACCTCCGGCTCCGGCAGCCCCAGCCGCACCGCCTCCTGCCGGATCCCCGTCAGCGGGCTGCGCAGATTGCGCTCCACATCGACCGCGAGGGCCTTCAGCGGAGATACGTACAGCACCCGGCAGCGCGCCTTGGGGTCGGCGGGCGGCGGCACGGACGTCAGGGAGTCGAGGGCGGCGAGAAAGGCGGCGAGCGTCTTGCCCGAGCCCGTCGGGGCGACCACGAGGACGTCCGAACCCTCGCCGATCGCCCGCCAGGCGCCTTCCTGCGCCGCCGTGGGCGCGCTGAAGGCCCCCGCGAACCAGCCCCGGGTCGCGGGGGAGAACGAGTCGAGCACATTCCCGGCCATGTCCCCCATCGTGCACCGTGCCACTGACAATCGGCCCGGAACGGCTCTGACCAGCGCGGACACCGGCCCGAAGATCGGGTCGGGCCGGGGCCGACCGGGGCGGCGAGCCCGCCGCCGCGCGCACAATGGCCCCATGGAGAGGGCTACGACACCGCGGGGCACGGCCGGACGGGAATGGGCCCGGCACTGGCGGCACGAGGAGCTGCCCGACCTCGATCTGCTGCTGGCCCGCTACGTCGGCCACACCTTCCCCCGCCACAGCCACGAGGGCTATCTGCTGGCCACCGTGGTACGCGGGGTCGAGGACATGGGGCTCACCGGCGGCCGGGTCCTCCTCCGGCCCGGCGACATCGCCGTCCTCAACCCCGAGGTCCCCCACGAGGCCAGGACCGGTGACCCCGAGGGCTGGGCCTATATCGCCCTCTATCCGTCGCTCGGCCTGGTCTCCGGCGTCGCCGACGAGATCGGCGCCCCGCGCGGCACCCCGTCCTTCCGGGACCCCGTCACGGCCGATCCGGCCGCGTCCGCCCTGCTGCGCCGGGTGTACGAGACGGCGGACGCGGGCGACGCGCTGGCCGCCGACACCCTGCTGCGGACCGTGATCGGGCGGCTGCTCCGGACCAACGGGGGAGCCCCGCCCGGCCGTGCCCCGCTCCTGGCGGGCCCGTCGGCCGCGGCCCGGGCCCGGGAACTGCTGGCGGAGCGGATGGCCGAGCCGCCGTCGCTGGAGCGGCTGGCCCGGGAGGTGGGGGCGGCCCCGTTCGCGCTGCTGCGGGCGTTCAAGGCGGCGTACGGGATGCCGCCGCACACCTGGCTCACCGACGCCCGGGTGCGCCGGGCGCAGCGGCTGCTGGCCCTGGGGGAGCGCCCGGCCGATGTGGCGGTCGCGGTCGGCTTCACGGACCAGCCCCACTTGAACCGTCACTTCACCCGGATCGTGGGGGTGCCGCCGGGCGCGTACCGCAAGGAACGCGCCGGGCGGTGAACCGACGCGCCCGGTGGCGGCCGGGCGTCGGCGGGGCTCGTACGGTGCCGGGGGTGTGCCGCCGTGTCCCGTGCCGGGGCGCGAGGGCGCAAGAACGTACAAGACCGGGGCGCGCGAGGCCGCGTACCGTCCCCCACATGGCAGAACAGACCGTCCCCGCGAACCCGCCCGGGAGCCCCCCTCCGGCACCGACCGGCCCCGGAAGCGTCCCCGGCCACCCGGCCGCCGACACCCTTCCGGCGAAGCCGGACGCGGCCGTCGTCCGCGACGCCCTCGGCGTCGGCGTCGCCGTGGGGCTCTCCGGCTTCGCCTTCGGAGTCACCGCGGCCGGTTCCGGTCTCACCCTGCTCCAGACCTGTGCCCTGAGCCTGCTGGTCTTCACCGGTGCGTCACAGTTCGCCCTGGTCGGAGCGCTGGCGGCGGGCGGCAATCCGTTCACGGCGGCAGCCGGGGCCTTCTTCCTCGGCATCCGGAACGCCTTCTACGGCCTGCGGCTCTCCCAGCTGCTCGCCCTGCCGCGCGCGGTCCGGCCGTTCGCCGCGCACTGGGTGATCGACGAGACCACCGCCGTCGCGCTGGCCCAGCCGGGACGGCGGGCCGCGCGGCTCGGCTTCACCGTCACGGGACTGGCGCTCTACGTCCTGTGGAACGCGACCACCCTGCTCGGCGCGCTCGGCGCCGAGGCCATCGGGGACACCGACGCCTGGGGGCTGGACGCGGCGGGACCCGCCGTCTTCCTGGCGCTGCTCGCGCCCATGCTCCGTACCACCACCGAACGCGCCGTCGCCGGGCTCGCGGTCCTGCTCGTGGTCGTGGCCCTGCCGGTACTGCCCGCCGGGGTGCCGGTCCTGGTCGCGGCCTTCGCGGCACCTGTTGTGCTCTGGTTCACGGGCCGGACGGCCGGTGACGGGCGGGACGCGCCGCGCCGGGACCGGGACACCGGGGACGGGCCGATGCCCGGAAACGGGCCCCAGAACGAGAACGGAAACGGGCCCGTGAACGGAAACGGGTTCGAGAACGGGGACGAGGCACGATGAGCGTCTGGATCGCGATAGCCGCGACCGCGGTCGGCTGCTATCTGGTGAAGCTGGCCGGACTGCTGGTCCCCGGTGACGTCCTGGAACGTCCGCTGGTACGGCGGCTCGCCGCCCTGGTCCCCGTCGCCCTGCTGGCCGCCCTCACCGCCGAGCAGACCTTCGGCGCGGCGGGCGCCCTCACCATCGACGCCAGGGCCGCCGGTCTGGCCGCGGCGGCCCTGGCCCTGGTGCTCAGAGCACCCTTCCTGATCGTGGTCGCGGCGGCCGTCCTGGTCACGGCGGGCGTACGGGCGCTGGGCGGCTGACGGGGCGGTTCCCGGCGTACGGGTCCTGATCCCCGCCGGGCGTACGGGTTCCCGGGCGACCGCGGGGCCGGAGGGACCGGCTCCGCGACACCGCCCGGCCGGTACGGGTCAGCCGATGGCCCGGCCGTACGCCCGCAGGGTCAGCAGCGCCTCGACGGTCACCATCGGCCGGGCCTCCAGCGCCGTCCCCGGGGCCCACTGCCGCCAGGTCAGCGGCCAGCCCCCGTCGTCCCGCTGCTCCCCGGCGAGTCGGTCGAGCGCCCGGTCCATCTCGTGGTCCGAGAACCAGCGCCGGGCCACCGACCCGGGTGTACGGGCGTAGTCGTACGGGTAATGGTGCTCGCCCGGCGCGTAGCCGGGGGAGACGGGCCGCTCGTCCGCCCGCTCGGGATCCAGCACCACCAGCCGTCGCTCCCGCACCAGCCGCCCCAGCCGGTCGGCGGCCGTACGAGCCCGTTCCCGGTCCGGGACGCCGTCGAGGAAGGCGATCGCCGCCTCGACCTCGTACGGATGGGAGTCCTCCAGCGACTCCACCGCCGCCCAGCAGAAATCCGTGGCCCGGAAGAGCCAGGCGTGCCAGACCTCGTTGCGGTGCAGCAACCCCACGACCGGCCCCGTGGTCAGCAGCGAGCCGGGCGGGTCGGCGACGATCGGGACGAAGGGCGCCGCCGGATAGCCCCGCTGCGACGGATGGACGGCGGGCAGCGCGCCCTCCGGGGTCGATACCCCGGTGAGATACCGGCACAGGCGTTCCGCACGGGGACCGCCGCAACGGCCGATCGCGTCGAGGACCCGCAGCGCGTGCGCGGTGTGCAGCGGCTGGCTCACCGGACCGCGCAGATCCGGTTCCAGCGCGTGGCCGTAGCCGCCGTCCTCGTTGAGATACGGGGTCAGGGCGGCGTCCACGGCATCGGCGCTGCCGCCCAGGAAGTGATGGGCGAAACGCCGCTGCTCCAGAACGCGGGCGGTGAGCCAGACGAAGTACTCGGCGCGGGCGAGCGGTGACGCGGAGGACGGGGGCACGGTCGTACCGGATCCGGCGATTTCATCGGGTTCATCCAGGTCCATGTATCCGACCGTAAGGTGCCGGGGGCGCCGGGGCGGCGAGAGAGCCGGGGCGCACTCCCTGCGCGGGATACTGATGTCATGCGGTTGACGATTTTCTGGGAGCGGATGGCGGACCACTTCGGATCCGGCTACGCCGACTCCTTCGCCCGGGACCATGTGATGACCGAACTGGGCGGCCGGACCGTCCACCAGGCGCTGAACGAGGGCTGGGAGGCCAAGGACGTCTGGCGTGCGGTCTGCGCGGCCGTCGACGTACCCGCCGACAAGCGCTGACCTCCCCACTCTCCGCCGTCCGCCGCCGCCTTCCGCCACGGCCCGCCGCGTTCCGTCGCCCGCCGCGTCCGATCGGTCCGGCGGTACGGGCCGGAGGCCACCGGGACGGGCGGCCCGGACCCGATCGACACCCGTCCTTCGTCCACAGGACATCGGGGCGGGTCCCCGAACCCGGCCCCGGTAGGCGACACTGGGCCGGTGGCCCCGACCAGCGACCAGTACGACGACAACGAACACGACGGATCCGCCGACCGCGCCGGTGAGCACCGGCGCGGCCGCGGCGGGTCCGGCGGTCCCGGCTCCCGTCCCCGAGACGGCGACGAGCCGGGCGACGGGAGCGGCCGGGCGGCCGAAGGACCCGACCGGAGAACCGTGCCCGCGCAGGGCACGGCCCCCGGCCCGCCCGCACAGGGCGCGGGCGTCGCGACTGCCGCGCCCTCGTCCGGGAAAGGCGCGGGCGATACCGCCGAGGACGTGACGCCGCCCGCGGGCCCGCCGCCCCGGGCGACGGGCGGTGCGCTCGGCCCGGCCAGGATGCCGCGCTGGCTGCCGCGCGCGATCGTCCTCGCGCTCGCCCTGTACGCCTGTTTCCAGCTCGGGGCCTGGGCCTTCCACCAGCTGATCGGGCTGCTGCTGAACGTCCTGATCGCGTTCTTCCTCGCCCTCGCCATAGAGCCCGCGGTGGGCCGGATGGCGGCCCGGGGGATACGGCGAGGACTCGCCACGTTTCTGGTGTTCTTCGGGATCCTCGTCTTCTCCGTCGGCTTCGTGGTACTGCTGGGATCGATGCTGGCCGACCAGATCGTCACCATGGTCGAGGAGTTCCCCAAATACCTCGACTCGGTGATCAACTGGATCAACACCACGTTCAAGACGGAGCTGTCCCGGGTCGAGGTCCAGGACAGCGTGCTGAAGTCGGACTGGCTCCAGCAGTACGTCCAGAACAGCGCGAGCGGTGTGCTGGACGTCTCCGCCACCGTCCTCAGCGGGCTCTTCCAACTGCTGACGATCTCCCTCTTCGCGTTCTACTTCGCCGCCGACGGGCCACGGCTGCGCCGGGCGCTCTGCTCCGTACTGCCGCCGGCCAAGCAGACGGAGGTCCTGCGCGCCTGGGAGATCGCCGTCGCCAAGACCGGCGGTTATCTCTACTCACGCGGACTGATGGCGCTGATCTCGGGTGCCGCGCACTTCGTGCTGCTGGAGATCCTCGGGGTGCCGTACGCCCCGGCGCTGGCCGTCTGGGTCGGTCTGGTGTCCCAGTTCATCCCGACGATCGGCACCTATCTGGCCGGGGCCCTGCCGATGCTGATCGCCTTCACCGTCGACCCCTGGTACGCGGTCTGGGTCCTCGGCTTCGTCGTGGTGTACCAGCAGTTCGAGAACTATGTCCTGCAGCCCAAGCTGACCTCCAAGACCGTCGATATCCATCCCGCCGTGGCCTTCGGCTCCGTGATCGCGGGTACGGCCCTGATGGGTGCCGTGGGCGCGCTGATCGCGATCCCGGCGGTCGCCACCCTCCAGGCGTTCCTCGGCGCCTATGTGAAGCGCTATGCCGTGACGGACGACCCCCGGGTCCAGGGACATCGCGACCGGCGGCCCGGACAGCTGCTGAGGATCTTCCGCCCGTCCGGGGCCGGGCGGACGACCGCCCCCGACCCGGCCGGACCTGCCACCGGCGACTGAACCGCCCCGAGCGGAAACCCGGCCCGCGCGGCGGCCGGGGCCGCCGGGACCCTCATACGAATACGGCGCCCCGGATCCGGGGCGCCGTACGACACCGGTGCCGACCAGGGCCGACCGGTCGGCCGGGGGCGGATACCCCCGGCCGGTCTCTCCGGGTCACATCTGGGCGAGCATCTCCCGGGCCTCTTCCAGCAGCTCGGCCGACTCCTCGCCGTCCCCCTGCTCAAGCTCCGCCACGAGCGCCTTCATCCGGTCCCTCGCGGCGTCCACCCGGTCCCGCTGGTGCTCCGTCCAGGCCGCGCGCGCCAGCGCGTCGAACCGGTCGTAAGCCGCGGCGATGCCGAACTCGGCGAAGAGCCCGGCGGCCCGGTCCAGCAGCTCTATCGCCCGGCCCGGGAGCTCCGCGCGGTCTCGCCCGTCGCCGCCGGACCCGCCCTCGGCCGAAGCCCCGGCGCCCTCCTCGTCCCCGGCGGCTGCCTCGGCCGCCTCCTCGGCCGCGTTCCGGGCGGTGAGCAGCCGGGCGAGCTGGAAGCAGGTCTGCGCCCACTCGTACCGCAGCTCGGGCGACTCGGCGTCCCGGACCAGAGTGAGCGCCTCCGCCATGAACGCGTGCGCCTTCTCGTACTCCGCCACGGCCGTATCGGCCCGCAGCCGCAACCACGCCAGCGACCGGAGCACCCGTACCTCGGCGACCACGGAATCCCCGACCCGCCGCCACAGTTCCAGCGCCCGCAGATAGGCCGCCTCCGCACCGTCGACCACTCCGGCCTCGGCGAGCGCCTCGGCCGCCGTGTTCGCCAGACTCGCCTGCGGTGCCGGATCCTCCCAGCCGGTGACGGCGTCGGCGGCGAGCAAGTACTGCTCCGCCGCCCCGCGCGGGTCGCCCAGGCGCTGGAGCAGCCGTCCCAGCATCCGCCGGGCCCCCACGATCTCCTCGTCGTCGCCCTCGGCCACCAGGTCGGGCAAGATCGAATGCAGTACCTCGGCCGCCTCCGCGGCCCGGTCCGTGCGGGCGTACGCCTCCGAGAGCAGCAGCCGGGCCCGGGTGCCGGGCCCCTCGGTCCGCCCCGTCTGGTCGAACCAGTGCGCCGCGTCCAGGGCGAGGCCGGCGGCCTCCGCCGCCCCGTCCTCGGACCCGACCAGGACACTCGCCAGGGTCAGCCGTACGGAGCCCTGCGCATGCGGCTCGGTCAGCTCGGCCGCGTGGCCGAGCGCCGCCCGGGCGTCGGACTCCGCGGCCCCGGCGTCGCCGAGCGCCGCCACGACACTCGCCCGGACCGACAGCGGTTCGCACGCCTCCCAGGGCCGTCCGGCGGCGATGAACCGCTCCGCCGCCGACTTCAGCAGCGCCGCGGCCCGCTCCGGTTCGCCGGCGGGCAGCAGCAGGTGCGCGAGGGTCAGCTCCGCCTGGGCGAGGACGTCCGCCGTGCCGTACGGATCGGTCCCGGCACCGGCCGGGGCGGTGGCCGGGCTCACGGCGGCGGACCGGGCCGCGACGAAGGCGTCCAGCCCGGCCAGCAGCTCCGGGTCCACTTCCTCCGGGCCGTACCCGTGTCCCGCCGCGGGGTCCTCGGGGTCCGCCGTCGCCTCGGCGGCCCGGTGGCGCAGTACAGAGCCGAGCCGCAGCTCCGCCAGCTCGGCCAGGGCGATCCGCCGCTCCCGCGTGGGGTCCGACGCGTCCAGTTCCCCGGCCGACCGCACGGCCGCCGCCAGCAGTTCGGCGACCTCCTCGCCCGGGGCGCCGGAGCGGGCCGCGGCACCGGCCGCCGCCAGCTCCGTGTACGCGGCCCGGCTCGGCCGCCCCGCCGCCCGGTGGGCCCGCGCGGCTTCGAGGAACCGCCCGGTCGCGTCCGGGGCGCCGTCCTCGGCCGCGTCCCTGGCCCCGACCTCCAGCAGGTCGGCGGCGAGCGCCGGGTCGTCGGCCGCGCCCGGCTCCGTACCGGCCCGGTGGGCGACCTCGGCCCACCGGGCGCGGGCGGTCGGATGCCCCTGGCGGCGGGCGGCCCTGGCCCGTTCGACCAGCTCCGCGAAGGACGGCGGCGCCGAGGAAGACACCACAGACGCCACAGGCGCCACGGACACCGCCGGGTCGCCGTCGGTCGCCGCGGGCAGCGCGTCCCCGGCGGGCCGGGGGGACGGCACCGCCGCCGGGGTGAGCCGGGGGCTGCGGACCCCCAGCGGCAGCGCGTCGACCAGGGGCCGCCGGGCGATCCGCTCGGCCAGCAGCTCCGACACATGCGTGGTGCCGTTCCGGAGATCGAAACGGGCGGCGATGCCGGTGGCGTCCGCGTACATCAGGTCGTACAGCTCCGTGACCGTACGTACCGCTCCCTGGTGGGAGACGGTGGGCCGGTCGCCGTGTCCGGTCTCCCGCAGCCGGCGCAGCAGGACCAGCACCCCGCCGTTGAAGTCCATCTGGGCCTCGACGTCGGTCAGGGACCCGAGATGCCCGGCGTGCTCCGAGAGGATCTCCAGCCCCCGGGCCTCATTGCCGGTCAGGGCGCAGAACTCGATATGCGCGCCGATCGAGCGGAGCAGGCTCTCATTGCCCCGCGCCATGCGGTAGCCGCGGAGATGGTGCGAGCGGGCCTCGTCGGCCCGGCCCAGCCGCAGCAGTGGAAGCAGGGAGTGCGCGAGCACCCGGTGCGGTTCCTCCAGGCACGTCAGGGTGTTGTCGAGGACCGGGGCCCAGATCCGTACGGCCTCGGCGTCCTCGCCCCGACGGGCCCGGTAGCGCCCCTGGTCGTTCAGCTCGCAGGCATGGCAGTCGCTCATCGAGTCCCGGTCGGCGGCCAGCCAGGCGGCGAAGGCCCGCTCGGTCCGCTCCTCGTCTCCGGTCGCCTCGGCGAGGACGTGCTCGGCCTGGCGGACCGCCCGCGCGCTGTGGCCCGCGAGCCGGTAGCGCCGCTCCATGTCGACGAGCCAGCGCTCCACCGCGTCGAGCGGGACGTCCGGCGAGTCGACGATGCCGCCGGTGACCCACTTGAACCGCCAGAACAAGCTGTGCACCTCGTACGAGCCGAAGGCCGCCGGATCGCGGTCGTACTCCTGGAGGAGCCGGGCGAACGGCACCACCATCTTGGTGCGCTCGGCGCTGTACTCGTAGGCGTCGATCAGACCCATCAGGGACTGCCGGAACAGCGCGGGGTCACCGGCCGACTCGGCGGCGGCGCCCAGGGACTCCGCGCGGGCCGTCCGGGCGGGGCCGTAGGAGTCCCGGGCGTTCTCCTGGAGGCCCCGGCGGATCTCCTCGACGGTCATCGTGGTCACTTCTGGTCCTCCTGCGGGGCGGCGCTCGGGGCGGGGTGGGTCGCCCATTCCAGAAGCCCGAGGAAGGCCCGGTTGAGCAGGGTCGTGTCGGCGGGCCGCAACGGCCGCTGGGCCATCAGCAGAGCCTGTCCGTACAGCGATTCGACCGCGGTACCCGTCAGCTCGGGGTCGGGGAGCGCGGCGATCCGGCGGATCAGCGGATTGTTGTGGTTCAGCACCAGCCGGGCGCGGGGCGCCGAGCCGCGCAGGGACCCGAGGATGTCGCTCCACAGGGAGTCCGCGTTCTCCCGGGCGGTCGACCGGTCGCGCTCGTGGCGGGCCTGCCGGTCGTCGAGGTAGAGCGCCGGGACGGTCACGGGCTGGAAGGCCCGCAGCGCCACGTCGCAGCCGTACGGATCGAGCCGGGTGCGGGCGGCGGCCAGGAAGGGGGTCAGCGCCAGCTCGGTTTCGGTGGGCACCGGGTCGAGCCGCTCGGTGACGGCGCCCGCGTCCAGCTCGGTCACCGTCACCCCGGGGCGGACCGAGGGCAGCAGGGCGAGCAGATCCGCGTCATAGGTGTAACCGGCGTTGACCACACCGAGGCCGTGGGCGGCGGCGATCGGGGCGATCTGGCGGAACTCCTCGACGGTCCGGGTGAAGTGGATCCGCCCGTGCGCCGCGGCGAACTCCTCCAGGGCCACCTGGCCGTCGCTGGTCTCGAAGGGCAGCCACGGCAGCATCAGCCCGAACAGCTCCGGGTCGTGCCGGGCCAGCGACTTCACCCCCAGATGGTGGACGTCGAGGAAGGCGGCGAGCCGCCCGGGGTCACCGGCGGCCAGCTCCGTCAGCCAGCCGCGGACCGCGCCCCCCAGCGCGTCCCGGACGGCGGCCAGGGTCTCGTCGTCGTAGAGGTTCTCCCGGGACGCCGTCGGGCGCAGGGAGTCCGTGTCGACCACGGCCCGTACGAAGAACGCCCACTCCGGCAGCAGATTGTCCGCGCGGTCGGTGAGCAGCATGCCCTTGAGATAGGCGCGGTGCCCCGCCCGGTGCGCCGGGCTGGTGGGCTCGGGGAGCACATAGGCCACCCCGCGCACCCCGGCGACCGGCAGATCCAGGTCGATCGTGTCGAGCGGGGTGAAGCCGAACAGCCGGGAGCAGTGCCCGGCGAGCGCCACCCGGCGGGCCGCCGGGGTGGGGTACTCGCGGTCCCACACGGCGGGCCGGTCGGTGACCGGGCGCTCGGCCCCGGAGCCGTCGGCGAAGACGATGTCGTACGGCAGCAGGGAACCGAAGTCGCGGGCCAGCTCCTCCACCCGGCCCGGCTCCAGCCACTCCGCGGCGCCGGGGCGGGGCTCCAGCCGGACGGTCGTCCCCGGTTCGGGCCTGGCCTCGTCGGGCAGGACGCGTACCGTGTACGAACCGTCGTCGCGGGCCAGCCACTCCACGGGGGGCGCCTCGGGCGTCCGCGCGGAGCGGGTGACCACCCGGATCTCGCGGGCCACGACGAAGCAGGCCAGCAGCCCGATGCCGAACTGGCCGAGGAACTCCCGGCGGGCGGACTCCAGACCGTGCTCACCGCCGCGCTTGGAGCTGCGGCCGATGGTGGCGAGCAGGGTGTGGACCTCGTCGGCGGTCAGTCCGATGCCGCTGTCCTCGATCGACACGGCGCCCGCCGCGGCGGAGAGCCGGATCCTGATCCGGGCGTCGGGGTGGACGGCCCGGCGGGCGGTGACCGCGTCCACCGCGTTCTGGAGCAGCTCCCGGACGTAGACCCGGGGGCTGGAGTAGAGATGGTGGGAGAGCAGATCCACCAGACCGCGCAGATCGACCTGGAAGCTATTGCTCTCGGGCGGGGTCTCCTCCGCCTCGACGATGGACGTCATACCGCATCACCTCGCGCTGCGCACTGGACCGGCCGGGGAGGGCCGGAGAGAAGTAGGGAACGGGCGATCGCGAGGTTCCCCCCCTCACGGATCATGCACGGGATTCAGAGTAGAGGCGGCCACTGACAATCCTCTCGGCTATTTGTCGCCGGGAGGCGGTCGCCGCGACCGGTCGAACGGCTGTGGGGGAGGAGGCGGCGGCGGTCCGTGCGACGGGCGTGGCGTCTCGTACCGGCGGCGGGGCCGAGCCGTAGGGTCTCACCGGTTCGGCGGCGCGCCGGGCGATGCGCTTGACACCAAAATCGAACATCCATTCTTATGGAGGCTCCGGCGCCGGGCTTCACCGGGGCGTCGTCCACAGGCGGGACGAGCGCCGGGGCCCATTGTCAGTGGCAGGGGTTAGCGTCTTTGACGTGAAGCGATCGACACAAGCAAACCGGGTGGAACCCATGGCAGGAACCGACCGCGAGAAGGCGCTCGACGCCGCGCTCGCACAGATTGAACGCCAATTCGGCAAGGGCGCGGTGATGCGCCTCGGCGAGCGGCCGAACGAGCCGATCGAGGTCATCCCGACCGGGTCGACCGCGCTCGACGTCGCGCTCGGCGTCGGCGGGCTGCCCCGCGGCCGGGTGGTGGAGGTGTACGGACCGGAGTCCTCCGGTAAGACGACCCTCACGCTGCACGCCGTGGCCAACGCGCAGAAGGCCGGCGGCGCCGTCGCCTTCGTGGACGCCGAGCACGCCCTCGACCCGGAGTACGCGAAGAAGCTGGGCGTCGACATCGACTCCCTGATCCTCTCCCAGCCGGACAACGGCGAGCAGGCGCTCGAAATCGTCGACATGCTGGTCCGCTCCGGCGCGCTCGACCTGATCGTCATCGACTCGGTGGCCGCCCTCGTGCCGAAGGCGGAGATCGAGGGCGAGATGGGCGACTCCCACGTGGGTCTCCAGGCCCGCTTGATGAGCCAGGCCCTGCGGAAGATCACCAGCGCGCTCAACCAGTCGAAGACCACCGCGATCTTCATCAACCAGCTCCGCGAGAAGATCGGCGTCATGTTCGGCTCGCCCGAGACCACGACCGGTGGCCGCGCGCTGAAGTTCTACGCCTCGGTGCGCCTCGACATCCGCCGGATCGAGACGCTGAAGGACGGTACCGACGCGGTCGGCAACCGCACCCGCGTCAAGGTCGTGAAGAACAAGGTCGCCCCGCCCTTCAAGCAGGCCGAGTTCGACATCCTCTACGGCCAGGGCATCAGCCGCGAGGGCGGACTGATCGACATGGGCGTGGAGCACGGCTTCGTCCGCAAGGCCGGTGCCTGGTACACGTACGAGGGCGACCAGCTCGGCCAGGGCAAGGAGAACGCCCGTAACTTCCTGAAGGACAACCCCGATCTCGCCAATGAGATCGAGAAGAAGATCAAGGAGAAGCTGGGCGTGGGCGTCCGGCCGGAGGCTCAGGCCGCCGAGCCGGGGGCGGACGCGGCGAGCGGGCCGGCGACCCCGGCCGGAGACACGGCGAAGTCGGTGCCCGCCCCCGCGGGCAAGGCCAAGCCGGCCAAGGCCGCGGCGGCCAAGAGCTAGCCCATGGCCCGGCGCACCGAATGGCCGGGCGGCAGCGCCGACTCGTCGAGGGCCGAGAAGACGCTGCCGCCCCAGGACCCGGCCGAGCGGGCGCGGGCGATCTGCCTGCGTCTGCTCACCGGCACCCCACGAACCCGGAAACAGCTCGCGGACGCGCTCCACAAGCGGGAGATCCCGCCGGAGGTGGCCGATGAGGTGCTCTCCCGGTTCGAGGACGTAGGGCTGATCAACGATGCCGCCTTCGCGGACGCCTGGGTCGACTCCCGGCATCACGGCCGGGGGCTGGCCCGCCGCGCCCTCGCCCGTGAACTGCGGACGAAGGGCGTGGATCCGGCCCTGATCGACGAGGCGGTCGGGCGGCTGGACTCCGAGAGCGAGGAGGAGACCGCCCGCGCCCTGGTCGAGCGGAAGCTGCGCGCCACCCGGGGCCTCGACCGGGACCGGCGGATCCGGCGGCTCGCCGGGATGCTGGCCCGTAAGGGCTATGGCGAGGGCATGGCCCTGCGGGTGGTCCGCCGTGCCCTCGAAGAGGAGGGCGAACAGCTGCCGGACGAGACGGTGGATGCCTTCGACAGCTCCGATCCCATGGAATCCCCGGATTCCTACGATCTGCCGTAGCACCCACCCACGGCACGAGGTGCGAGGACGGCGCGGACATCCGTATCCGGGTGAGCGCCGCCACCGGCCCCGCCGTCGCCGGTGGATCCGGCGAATCCCGCCGGGCACGGGGCCTACGGCTCACGGCACCGGCGCCGCGCTCCACGGGGGAGACCGCGGCGACCCGGCCCCGCCGACGGCGGCCCGGATCCGACGCCGGGATCGCCGCCCACCTGGCGCGCGGAGCACGGCGGTCACGAGGCGTACGTGACCTCGGGACCGGTCCTCCCCTCCCGTGCCACCGGGGCGGGCGGGCGAGGAGGACCGTACGCCGGGAGCCGTTGTCGGTCGGCGGCCCGCCGAGCTGGACACCCCCGGCGCGGTCCCGGCCGCTCGTGGCCGTCAGACGACGGGCAGTCCCGCCGCCTTCCACGCCTGGAAGCCGTCGATCAGATCCGTCGCACGGTGCAGACCGAGCTGCCGGAGGGAGTCGGCGGCGAGGGACGAGGCGTACCCCTCGTTGCAGACGACCACGATCCGCAGATCGTGGTCGACCGCCTCGGGCAGCCGATGACTGCCCCGGGGGTCGAGCCGCCACTCCAGCTCGTTGCGCTCCACGACGACCGCCCCCGGGATGAGCCCGTCCCGGTCGCGCAGCGCCGCATAGCGGATGTCCACCAGCAGGGCGCCCGCCGCTGCCTCTTCGACGGCTTGCCCGGCCGACACCCGGTCGAGCCCCGCCCGGACTCGCTCCAGCAGGACATCGATTCCGACGGGCGCGGCGGGACCGCCGACGATCGACGCTTCGGTTGAGATGTTGTCGCTGTTCACTGCCAGTCCTCCGGACGCTCGACCTGTTCCAGGCGGAGTACCGCGCCGGTACGGCTGAACCGGCGGATCAGCGGCAACGGCGGATAGTACGCGTGTACGGAGACGGCGTGCGCGGCCGACGCGTTCAGTACCTCGTGCACATGGTGGCGGCCGAACGCCCGGCCCTGCCCGGCGGCCAGCCGGCGCTCCCGGTCGAAGTCCTCCGCCAGTTCCAGGGTCTTCCAGCCACCGGCCGGAAGCCGTACCGCCAGGGAGTGTTCGACCAGTTCGCCCGTCGCGGTGGCGAAGGCGCCGAGCGATTCGGCGTGATCGTGCCAGCCGGTACCCGAACCCGGCGGCCAGCCGATCAGCCATGCCTCGCTCTCCCCCGGCCCGGCCAGCCGTACCCAGGTACGGCCGTCCGGGTCGAGGGGAAGCGACGCGATCAGCTCCGGGTCGGCCGCGGCCCGGCGGACGAAGTCGAGGAGTTCGGCGGAGGAGGGGCCGGAGCCCCGGACGGCCGGACCGGCCGGAACGGACGAGGAGCCGGAGGGGACCGAAGGCGTAGCGGGGGGTGATGAGGGCGGGGACGACGAGGTCGCCGTGTTTGGTGGGGTCGGCGGGCGGGAGGGAAACGCGGACACGGGCTGGGACATGGTTGAACCGTCCTGAGGAGTTCGCGGAGGCGCGCGGGAACGCGAAGCGGCCCGTACGGTGCGCGCGGAAACAGCGACACCGGAGCGCCGGGAGAAGGAGGGAGAACGTCGCGAAGTCAGACGGACGGTCGACACACGCAGCCCGCGTAGCGGAGCAGGTCCATATGGACCCTCCGCCACAGGCGTACATCGGTGTCGGTCACGAATCGGAGTACACCATCGGTGCCCTCCCTCGGTCAATTGACGTCCGCGGTGCTGTCGCTGGGCGCCGCCGAGGTGTCGCCGCCGCCGCGGACCGCGTCGGCCGCCGCGTACAGCTCATCCGGGCGCACCCCCGGGAAGGCGGCGACGAGATGCCCGTCCGGCCGTACCAGCAGCACGGTATGGGCGGACGCCCCCGGATACGCCTCCGCCACCAGCAGCTCGGCGGGTACGGGCAGGGCGGAGACCGCGGCGTCCAGCCGGGGCATCACCCCGGCGCCCTGCCAGTGCCTGCGGTCCCACACCCCGGTGCCGGGCGCGATCAGCAGGACCAGCAGCCGGCCCTGCCCCAGCCGGTCCCGGAGCCGGGCCCCCGTACCGTCCGGGGCGGTCACCGGTACGTCCTCGACCGGACCCCCCGGTTCCGTGGCGACGGTGACCTGGGCCGCGGTGCGTTCGGGGGCGAGCGGCGAATGGGTGTGCGCCGGCGGGGCGCCGAGCGGCCCCCGGCCGAGATGGGCGTCGGTGAGCAGGGTGTCGTGGCCGCGTGTCGTCCCGGGCAGCCGGACCCGCAGGCCCCCGCCCCCGCGAACCGACGACAGGACGTGGTCGGCGGCGCGCAGCCGGGCCGCGACCGCGGTCCGCCGCTCCGCCTGGTAGCTGTCGAGCAGCGTCTCCGAGCCTTCGTGCCGACGGGCGTACGCCAGCTTCCAGGCCAGGTTGTCGACGTCCCGCAGCCCCTCGTCCAGGCCCTGGGTCCCGAGTGCGCCCAGCAGATGCGCCGCGTCGCCCGCCAGAAAGGCCCGGTCGACCCGCCAGCGCATGGCCAGCCGGTGGTGCGCCGTGTACACGCCGGTGTCGAGGAGGTCGTACGGCGGAGTCGTTCCGCACCAGCCCGCGAGGGTGTCGCGGACCCGGGCCACCAGGGTGTCGGGGGTGACCAGATCGGTGCCGGGCGGCAGCAGCCAGTCCAGCCGCCAGACGTCGTCGGGCAGGGGACGGGCGGTGATCTCGGCGGCCGCGCCGCGCCACGGCGGCTGACGGTGCAGCAGGGCCTCGTCGGGCCAGGGGAGTTCGACGCGCAGGGTGGCCACGGCATGGCGTTCCACCGCCGTACGCCCGGGGAAGCGGATGCCCAGGAGTTTGCGTACGGTCGACCGGGCGCCGTCGCAGCCCACGACATGGCTGCCCCGCCACCAGGTCGCCTTCGGGTCCCGGGTGTGGACGGTGACCGCGCCGGGCTCCTGCTCCAGCGCGTCGACCCGGCCCGCGGGGACCAGGGTGACCAGCGGCTGGGCGGCGACCGCGGCCCGCAGACCGCGAGTCAGGGCGTGCTGGGGGATGTGCAAAGGCGAAGGAGGGGCGTCGCCGCCGAGCGGTAGCCGTCGCACCTCCTGCTTGCGGCGCGTCGAGCGCCAGCCGGTCCAGTGGGCGCCTTCGTCGCGGAGGGTGGCGCAGCCGAGGCGGTCGAGGGCCGCCGCCGTATCGGGGCGCAGGACGACGGTCCTGGCGGGACGGGGTTCCTCGGTCTCGGTGGACTCGTCGAGCAGTACCGACGGTACGCCCTGGCGGCCGAGCGCGAGGGCGAGGGCCAAGCCGACCGGCCCGGCGCCGACGACGATCACCGGGTCCACGGAGCGGCTCCTCGGCCTCGCCGGGACGTCAGGGCGGTCGTTGGCGTTCGGGAAGGTTCGGTGGAGCCCCGGTGCGCGATCACAGAACGTATGCAACCCACTGGGGGTGTCTGCGTCAAGTGACGGGGGAGCGGCACGGCGGGCACTGATCCATCGGGGGTGCGCGGGGTGGTGACGGCGGGGGCGGTAGCGCCGTGTTCGGCACTACCGCCCCCGCCGTTTCGATCTCGTCCGTGGCTACGGTGTCTTTCCGGCGTCGCCCGCCGTGGCTTCGACGGTGTCACCGCTGAGGACCGCGCCGGTGCTCTTCTTCCCCTGCCGGATCCGCCTCTCCAGCCAGCTGGCGAAGCTGGTGAGCAGGAAGTTCAGCAGGATGAAGATGAGCGAGATGACGGTCAGTGTGGCGATGGTGTTCGCGCCGTAGTTCGCCGTGATCGCCCGGTTCTGGTACAGCAGCTCGCCGAAGCCGAGGAGGGCACCGCCGAGCGCCGTGTCCTTGACGATGACGACGAGCTGGCTGACGAGCGCGGGCAGCATCGCGGTGACCGCCTGCGGCAGCAGGACATAGGTCATCGTCTGGCCCTTGCGCATCCCGATCGCCTGGGCGGCGTCGGTCTGACCCCGGGGCAGCGACAGGATTCCGGCCCGGACGATCTCCGCGATCACCGAGGCGTTGTAGAGCACCAGGCCGATGATTACCGCGTACATCGGCCGGAAGTCCGACTCGATGTCGGTGAACTCCACCAGGAACTGGAAGGCGAAGACCATCAGCAGCAGAACCGGGATGGCGCGGAAGAACTCGATCACCGCACCGACCGGTATCCGGACCCAGGCATGGTCCGAGAGCCGTCCGATACCGAGCGCCGCGCCCAGGGGCAGGGCGATCACCACGGAGATCGCCGCCGCCTTCACCGTCTCCCAGAGACCCGGGAGCAGGAAGGTGGTCCAGACCTTGGAGTCCTTGACGAAGGGGCTCCACTTCTCCGATTCGAGCTGCCCCTTGTCGGCCATGGTGGCGAGGATCCACCAGAGGCCGAGCCCCAGCACCACCAGAAAGACAACGGTGTAGGCGATGTTCCGGGCCTTCGCCTTGGGGCCCGGCTCGTCGTACAGAACGGAACTCATCGCTTCACCGCCACACGCTTGGCCACCCAGCCCAGAAGCAGACCGGTCGGCAGGGTCAGAACGATGAAGCCGAAGGCGAAGACGCCGAAGACGGCGAAGAGCGCGTCGGCCTCGTTCTCGACCATGATCTTCATCAGGGCCGAGGCTTCCGCCACCCCGATCGCCGAGGCCACCGTGGTGTTCTTGGTGAGGGCGATCAGGACGTTGGTGAGCGGGGTGACGGCCGCACGGAACGCCTGGGGGAGTACGACCAGGGTCAGGACTTGCAGGAAGCTGAAGCCCATGGCCCGGGCGGCCTCCGCCTGCCCGACCGGGACCGTGTTGATCCCGGAGCGCAGCGCCTCGCAGACGAAGGTGCCGGTATAGGCGACCAGTCCGAGGACGGCCATCCGGAACCCGATGTCCTCGAAGGTCTCACCTCCGAGCTTCACGCCCAGGGTCGAGGCGAGGCCCGCGGAACAGGCCACGATCACCACGGTCAGCGGTGTATTACGAACGATGTTGACATAGCCGGTACCGAAGGCCCGCATGAGCGGGACGGGGCCGACCCGCATCCCGGCCAGCAGCGTTCCCCAGATCAGGGAACCGACGGCCGAGTAGGCGGTGAGCTTGACCGTCATCCAGAACGCGTCGAGCAGGTCGTACTGCGGGGAATCGAGGAAATCGAACACGTTGACCCGCGATCTCTCCTGGTGGGTAGATGGCGCGTGCCATCGGCCGCCGGGGCCGATGGCACGTCACCGCTGGCCTCAGCTCGCGTCGATCGCCGGCGCGGGCTCGTTCTGGTAACCGGACTTGCCGAAGTTGGCCTCGACGAACTTGTCCCAGGACTTGTCGGACTTCATCTTCTCCAGGGCCTTGTTGATCTTGGCCTTGAGGTCGGCGTCGCCCTTCTTGATGCCGATGCCGTAGTTCTCGTTGCTCAGCTTCAGACCGGCGAGCTTGAACTTGCCCTGGTGTTCGGCCTGGGAGGCGTACCCGGCGAGGATCGCGTCATCCGTGGTGAGGGCGTCGACCTCCTTGTTCTCCAGGCTGGTCAGGCACTCGGAGTAGCCGCCCAGGGTCTTGAGGTCGGCCTTGGGGGCGAGCTTCTCCTGGACGTTCTGGGCGGAGGTGGAGCCCGTGACCGAGCACAGCTTCTTCTCGTTCAGGTCCGCGGCCTTGGTGATGCCCGTCTCGTCCTTGCGGATCAGCAGGTCCTGATGGGCGAGGAAGTACGGACCGGCGAAGTCGACCTTCGCCTTGCGCTTGTCGGTGATCGAGTAGCTGGCGACGATGAACTTGACGTCACCGTTGGCCAGCATGGTCTCCCGCTGGGAGCTCGGGGTCTGCTTCCACTCGATGTCCTTGGCCTCGTAGCCCAGTTCCTTGGCGATATACGTCGCGACATCGACATCGAACCCGGTGTACTTGCCGTCCGGGGTCTTCAGACCGACACCGGGCTGGTCGAACTTGATCCCGATGGTGATCTTGCCGCCGCCGTCGCCGGAGTCGCTGCCTCCACAGGCGGTCGCGGCCAGGGAGAGGGTGAGAACGGTGGCGATGGCCGCGGATACCTTGCGGGCGCGGAGCTTCATGTGAACATCCCTTACGTCGTGGTTCGCCGTTGCTGAGCCGTCCGTCGGCCGACGCGACCCGGGACCGTGACCCGGCCCGGAACCAGCCCCGGTTCGGTCCGGAACTGGTCCGGGCCGCCGGGCCGATACGGATACGGGTGCGCGGCGGTCCCGGCGGGTCGGTCGGTCCCGGCCGGAGCGCGTGGCCCGGGCGGCAGCCGATGTGCTGGTGGGTGACGTGACCGCTGGGGTCAGTGGTGCAGGATCTTCGACAGGAAGTCCTTGGCGCGGTCGCTGCGCGGGTTGCTGAAGAACTCGTCGGGCGTGGCCTCTTCGACGATCTTGCCGTCGGCCATGAAGACGACCCGGTTGGCGGCGGAGCGGGCGAAGCCCATCTCGTGGGTGACCACGACCATGGTCATGCCGTCCCGGGCGAGCTGCTGCATGACCTCCAGCACCTCGTTGATCATCTCGGGGTCGAGGGCCGAGGTCGGCTCGTCGAACAGGATGACCTTGGGGTCCATCGCCAGCGCCCGGGCGATCGCCACCCGCTGCTGCTGGCCGCCGGAGAGCTGAGCCGGGTACTTGTCGGCCTGGGTTCCCACGCCGACCCGGTCGAGCAGCTCACGCGCCCGCCGCTCCGCCTCGCCCTTCTCCTTCTTGCGGACCTTGATCTGGCCCAGCATGACGTTCTCCAGGACCGTCTTGTGGGCGAAGAGGTTGAACGACTGGAACACCATGCCGACATCGGCGCGCAGCCGGGCCAGCTCACGGCCCTCCGAGGGCAGCGGCTTGCCGTCGATCGAGATCGACCCGTTGTCGATGGTCTCCAGCCGGTTGATGGTGCGGCAGAGGGTGGACTTGCCGGACCCGGAAGGTCCGATGACGACCACGACCTCACCCCGGGCGATGGTCAGGTCGATGTCCTGGAGCACATGCAGCGCGCCGAAGTGCTTGTTGACATCGCTCAGTACGACCAGGTCCTCGGCCGCAGGAGCGGCACTTCCGTCGTCCTTGGACACAGATACTCCGCTCATCGGCCCACAGCCCCCGTCCTCCTTGGTTGGGAGGACAGTAGTGACGCGGTGCGACCAGCGTCATTACATCTGAGCGGAAATTGAGCATAACGATCCGGCCTCGTCCGGATACGATGAGTGAATCAGATGACCATCGGCGTACCGGCTGGATAACGGATACGGGCGGGCGGGGGAATGTCCTTGACTGTCCGGCTCGGAATCGGCCTTCATGCGGTGGTACGTCATCGCGTGTGCCGGGAAGCGCCACCACCGGACACGGCCGGCCGCACAGCAAGCACACATCGAGCATCGACGGTCGCGGGGAGCCCGCGGCACGGTGCCGGGACCGAAGGGGGGACATGAGACTGCTGCTCGTCGAGGACGACGATCATGTCGCCGCTGCCCTGTCGGCCGTCCTCGCCCGGCACGGCTTCGATGTGGTGCACGCCCGCAACGGCGAGGAGGCGCTGCGGGCCGTGCTGCCCGCGACCCATCCCGGCAAGCCGCCCTTCGGGGTGGTACTGCTCGATCTCGGCCTGCCCGACCAGGACGGCTACCAGGTCTGCGGAAAGCTCCGGAAGATCACCGCCACCCCGGTCATCATGGTGACCGCGCGGGCCGACGTCCGCTCCCGGATCCACGGACTCAATCTGGGCGCCGACGACTATGTCGTCAAGCCGTACGACACCGGTGAACTGCTCGCCCGGATCCATGCCGTGGCGCGGCGTACCACCGTCGTGGAGGAGGCGCCCACCGCCTCCGGTGCCGCGGACGACGCCCTGCGACTGGGCGCCGTCACCGTCGAACTCCCCACTCGCCGGGTCAGTGTGGACGGTACGGCCGTCCAGCTCACCCGGAAGGAGTTCGATCTGCTGGCGCTGCTCGCCCAGCGCCCGGGGGTGGTGTTCCGGCGGGAACAGATCATCAGCGAGGTCTGGCGGACCAACTGGGAGGGGACCGGCCGGACCCTGGAGGTCCATGTCGCGTCGCTCCGCGCCAAGCTCGGTATGCCCGCCCTGATCGAGACCGTCCGCGGCGTCGGCTACCGCCTTGTGACACCGGGCGACTGAGGGGACTGTGCGTACCCGTCTCCTCCCCCTGCTGATCGTGCTGATGGCGGGAGTCCTGCTGGCGCTCGGCTTCCCGCTGGCCGTCAGTTTCGCCGCCGGGCAGCAGCAGCGGGTGGTGGTCGACCGGATCGACGACACCGTACGGTTCGCGGCGCTGGCACAGTTCGTCACGGCGAGCGAAGGCGCCGAGGCCGAGCGCCGATCGATGCTCCAGGACCAGCTCAACCGGTACTACTCGACCTACGGCATCCATGTGGGGATCTTCCTCCGGGACGGGAAGTCCCTGATGGCCCGCGCCCCCGGGAACTGGGTCGTACCCGCCGAGGGGCAGGGCCGGGAAGCGTTCCGCGAAGCTCTGACCGGCCGCCGCTCCCAGGACCCTCCGCAGGTATGGCCCTGGGACCGGGACGGACGACTGGTCGTCGCCTCCCCGGTGGTCCGCGACGGGGACGTCGTCGCCGTCGTCCTCACCGACTCGCCCACCGATCAGCTCCGGGAACGGGTAATCCGCGGCTGGCTGCTGATCGCCGCGGGGGAGAGCGCCGCGATGCTGCTCGCCGTGGCCGCCGCGTTCCGGCTCACCGGCTGGGTACTGCGGCCCGTACGGGTACTCGACGCGGCCACCCACGACATCGCCACGGGACGGCTCAACTCCCGTGTCGCCGCCGCCGGGGGCCCGCCCGAACTGCGGCGGCTGGCCCGCTCGTTCAACGAGATGGCCGACAATGTCGAGGGCGTACTCGAACAGCAGCGGACCTTCGTCGCCGACGCCTCCCACCAGCTGCGCAATCCCCTGGCGGCCCTGCTGCTCCGGATCGAGCTGCTGGCCCTGGAGCTGCCGGAGGGCAATGAGGAGATCGCCTCCGTCCGTACCGAGGGCAGACGTCTCGCGCAGGTACTCGACGACCTGCTCGATCTCGCACTCGCCGAACATGCCTCGGCTCCTCTCGAACTCACCGATATCGGCGCCCTGGCGGACGAACGCGTCGCCTCCTGGCGGGCCGTCGCCGAGGACAAGGGCGTCAGGCTGACCGGGACCGGGGGCGCGGTCACGGCCTGGGCGGACCCCATAGCGCTCTCCAGCGCCCTGGACGCGGTGATCGACAACGCGGTCAAGTTCACCCCCGGCGGGGCGGAGGTCACCGTGGTCGTGGCCTCCCGGGGCGAGATCTCCACCGTGGTCGTCACCGATGAGGGCCCCGGGCTCACCGAGGACGAACTGACCCGGGTCGGCGACCGCTTCTGGCGCAGCAACCGGCATCAGAACGTCAAGGGCTCCGGACTGGGGCTCTCCATCTCCCGGGCCCTCCTCTCGGCGGGCGGCGGCACCATCGCCTACGCCCACCACGAGCCCCAGGGGCTGGAGGTCACCCTCACCGTCCCCCGTACCCCACCCGCCCCTACGGCTTGACCGACCGGTAGTAGCGCCCGGCCCCCTCGTGCAGAGGAAGCGGTTCGGTGTAGATGGCGGTCCGCAGATCCACCAGCTGGGCCGGATGGACCGTACGGCCGATGCCGTCACGGCTGCGGATCACCGTTCTGGTGAAGCCCTCCACCAGGGCCGAGTCCATACGATCGGTGGTGACCAGCAGATTCGCCACCGCCATCGAGTTCACCGGGACGCTGCTCTGGGCGCGGGGATAGAGATCCGGGGGCATCATCGCGAACCGGTAGGAGCCCGTCGGGTCGCCCGCCCGGTGCACCTTCTCGATCAGGCCCCGCTCCAGCGGGACCAGACGTATCCGAAAGCGTTCCGAGAGCGACTGCACCGACTTCGTCGGCAGCCCCCCGGACCAGAAGAACGCCTGGATGGTGCCGTTCTCCAACAGCTCGGGGACGGTGTCTATGCCGTTCGGCACGCCCGTGACGTCCTTCACCGGATCGAGGCCCGAGGCGGCCAGCAGCCGGTCCGCTATCAGCCGGACCCCCGATCCCGGCTGGCCGACCCCCACCTTCAGTCCCCGCAGATCCGCGACCTCGCGGACCCGCGAGTCCGCGGGCACGACCAGCTGCACGTAGTCGTCGTACAACCGGGCACAGCCCCGCAGCCGGTCCGCGCCCGGCTTGCCCTCCCGCTGGTACTGCGCGACGGCGTCGGCGGTGGCGATGGTGAAGTCCGCCTCCCCCGAGGCCACCCGGGCGAGATTCTGCTGCGACCCCTCACTCGTCAGCAGGGTGATGTCCACCTCCGGCAGGTCCTCGGCGAGGGCGTCCTTCAACAGTGCGCCGTACCGCTGGTACACCCCGTTGTGCACACCGGTGCTGAAGGTGACGGAGTCCCGCGGCTCCTGCTCTCCCAGCGGCAGCAGCCACCACGAGAGCAGCCCGAGCGCCGCGAGGACGGCGGCGGCCCCGGCGAAGAGCCTCCCGCGGCGGGTGCGGAGCGGATTCGTGAACATGCTTGCGATCCTGACAGGTCACTCACCGTGATGACCAGAGCCCTGGCGAGGACTCGCCAGAGGCGGAATCCCGGCCTCCGTCGGTATCCGGACGGGGGCGTGCCGGACACCGCCTACTCTTGTTGCATGAGCAGCACGGACCGGAGCGGCGCAGTGGACGCCACACGTACATATGAGGTTCGCACCTACGGGTGCCAGATGAACGTCCACGACTCCGAGCGGCTCTCGGGTCTGCTGGAGGGCGCCGGATACGTCCGCGCCCCCGAAGGCTCCGACGGCGACGCCGACGTCGTCGTCTTCAACACCTGCGCGGTCCGTGAGAACGCCGACAACAAGCTCTACGGCAACCTCGGCCGGCTCGCCCCCCGCAAGGCCGGGCGCCCCGGGATGCAGATCGCCGTCGGCGGCTGTCTGGCCCAGAAGGACCGCGACACCATCGTGCGCCGGGCCCCCTGGGTCGACGTCGTCTTCGGTACGCACAACATCGGCAAGCTGCCCGTCCTGCTGGAGCGCGCCCGGGTGCAGGAGGAGGCGCAGGTCGAGATCGCGGAATCGCTGGAGGCGTTCCCCTCGACGCTGCCCACCCGCCGCGAGTCCGCCTACGCGGCCTGGGTCTCCATCTCCGTCGGCTGCAACAACACCTGTACCTTCTGCATCGTCCCGGCCCTGCGCGGCAAGGAGAAGGACCGCAGGCCGGGCGACATCCTCGCGGAGATCGAAGCCCTGGTCGCCGAGGGCGTATCGGAGATCACGCTGCTCGGCCAGAACGTCAACGCCTACGGCTCCGACATCGGCGACCGTGAGGCGTTCAGCAAGCTGCTGCGGGCCTGCGGCCGGGTGGAGGGCCTGGAGCGCGTCCGGTTCACCTCCCCGCACCCCCGCGACTTCACCGACGACGTCATCGCCGCCATGGCCGAGACGCCCAATGTGATGCCCCAGCTCCACATGCCGCTCCAGTCCGGCTCGGACACGGTGCTGCGCGCGATGCGCCGCTCGTACCGCCAGGAGCGGTTCCTCGGGATCATCGAGAAGGTGCGCGCCGCCATCCCGCACGCCGCCATCTCCACCGACATCATCGTCGGCTTCCCCGGCGAGACCGAGGAGGACTTCGAGCAGACGCTGCACACGGTCCGCGAAGCCCGCTTCGCCAACGCCTTCACGTTCCAGTACTCCAAGCGCCCCGGCACCCCCGCCGCCACCATGGACGGCCAGATCCCCAAGGAAGTCGTCCAGGCGCGGTACGAACGCCTGGTCGCCCTCCAGGAGGAGATCTCCTGGGCGGAGAACAAGAAGCAGGTCGGCCGGACCCTCGACGTGATGGTCGCCGAGGGCGAGGGCCGCAAGGACGGTGCCACCCGCCGCCTCTCCGGCCGCGCCCCCGACAATCGCCTCGTCCACTTCACCCAGCCCGACGAGGAGGTGCGGCCGGGCGACGTGGTCACCGTCGAGATCACCTACGCCGCCCCGCACCATCTGCTCGCCGAGGGTGCCGTGTCCGCGGTCCACCGGACGCGGGCCGGTGACGCCTGGCAGAAGCGGAAGGAAGCGGCGGCCCCGAAGCCCGCGGGCGTGATGCTGGGCCTGCCGTCGGTCGGCGTCCCGGCGCCCCTGCCCGCCCCGGCCACGCCCGGCTGCGCGCTCTGATCCGTACCCCGCGGTCCGTACGCCCCATGAGGGCGCCGGACGTCGCCCCGGCCCCGCGACAGGGGCCCGGGGCCGGGCGTTCCGGTACGCACTAGGCTGCCGATCATGCTTGTCGCCGCCGCCGTGTGCCCGTGTCCGCCGCTGCTCGTCCCCGAGGTGGCCACCGGCGCCGCCCCCGAACTCGACTCCGTACGGGCCGCCTGCCTCGACGCCGTCGGGGTCCTGGCGGCGGCCCGCCCCGATCTGCTGGTGGTGATCGGCCCGGCGGAGCCCGACGCGGCCGGACCGTACCCCTCCGGCACCGCCGGGAACTTCCGGGGCTTCGGCGTCGACACCGAGGTCCGGCTCGGCCCGGGAGAGCCCGGTGGACGCCCGCTGCCGTACCCGCTCGCCGTCGGCGCCTGGCTGCTCGCCCGCGCGGGATGGGCGTCCGCACCCGTGGAGGGGCTCGCGGTGGACGAGCGGCTCGCGCCCGGGGCGTGCGCCGCCGAGGGCCGGACGACCGCCGGACGGGCCGAGCGGGTGGCCCTGCTGGTCATGGGGGACGGCAGCGCCTGCCGTACGGTGAAGGCGCCGGGCTATCTCGACAACCGGGCCACCGCCTTCGACGAGAGCGTCGCCCGGGCGCTCGCCGCCGCCGACAGCGGGGCGCTGGCCGCACTCGATCCCCTACTGGCGGCCGAACTGAAGGCCGCGGGCCGGGCCCCCTGGCAGGTCCTCGCCGGGGCCGCGGACGGCACCACGCCGACCGGGACACTGCTCGCCGACGAGGCCCCGTACGGCGTCGGATACCTCGTCGCCACCTGGAGCTGACGACCGCGCGGAGCACCGGCGCACAGGGGACGCCGCGCGCCCCTGGTGCCGAACCCGCCGGAACGACCCGACCGGTCCCACGGCGAACCGAGGGCCGCGGAGCGGTCCGCTCCGCGGCCCTCGGCCGTGGGGAGAAAGCGCTCGGCCGCCGCTCAGGCGGCCGGCGGGGGCGACGAGGGCGGCGGGGGAGTACCGCCGTCGTCGTCCTTGTGGGCGATCCGGCCCAGGGCCTCCTTGGCCTTGCCGGTCCCCGTCTCGATCTTGCCGCTGTACTTGCCCTTGGTGCGCGAGTCGACCGCCTTGGCGGCCTTGTCCAGACCGTGCTCGATCTTGTCCCCGTGCTGCTGCGCGAGGTCGGAGACCTTCTCCTTGGCCGGGGCGAGCTTGGCCTTCAGCGTGTCCATGAGACCCATGGGCCACCTTCCCTCGTGAGCGATTGGTGACATCCAGTGTGACAAACCGGCGCCGGTTTCGCGTTTGCGGTGATCCGTCCGGCGGGTCCCCTACTGGCGGGCGCCCTCGCCCGCCTCACTGCCCTCGACATCGCCCGTCGACTGCTGACGCGGGATCCCCACCCCCGCCCCGACCGGGCTCTCCGCGGCCGTCACCGGGCACCCGGCCGCCTTCTCAGCCTTCTCGGGGTTCTCAGCCTTCGCCGCTTCCGCCGCCTTCTCGGGGTTCTGGGGCTTCTCGCCACCGGTGTCTGCCGAGACCGCGTCCCCGCCCGCCGCGTCGGCGGAGACGTCCCCCGCCGATCCCCCGGCCGCCTCCGTCCCGGCCCCCGGTTCCGCTCCCGCGACCTCGGCCGCCGCCTTCTTCTTCCGCCCGAACCATGACCACACGCTCATGAGCCCTCCATACGTCCTCGTGCGCGCCGCACCCCGCGGCCCCCGGGCCTCCGTCGCGTACCGCCGGGCCCGGACCGCGCAACCGTGCCAGCGCCTCCGCAACAGGAACGAAGCCCCCGCCGCCCCGTCACCTCGCCCGATCGGGGACACCTCCCGCGAGTTTGGGAGACTGGGACGGTGAGTAGTGCAGCCCCCGCGCCGCGGGTCATCGCCGTCGTCGGTCCCACCGCGGCCGGAAAGTCCGATCTGGGTGTCTTCCTCGCCCGCGAACTGGGCGGTGAGGTCGTCAACGCCGACTCCATGCAGCTCTACCGGGGGATGGACATCGGTACCGCCAAGCTGACGGTCGAGGAACGCGGCGGCGTCCCCCACCAGCTCCTCGACATCTGGGACGTCACCGAGGCCGCCAGCGTCGCCGAGTACCAGCGGCGAGCCAGGGCCGAGATCGACCGGCTGCTCGCCGAAGGCCGTACGCCCGTCCTCGTCGGCGGCTCCGGACTCTATGTGCGCGGCGCCGTCGACGCCCTGGAGTTCCCCGGTACGGACCCGGAGATCCGGGCCCGGCTGGAGCGCGAGCTGGAACTCTCCGGCCCCGGCGTACTGCACACCAGGCTCGCCGCGGCCGACCCGGAGGCGGCCCGGGCGATCCTCCCCGGCAACGGCCGCCGGATCGTCCGCGCCCTCGAAGTGATCGAGATCACGGGGCGGCCCTTCACCGCCAATCTCCCCCGCCACGAGTCGGTCTACGACACTGTGCAGATCGGGGTCGACGTCGCCCGGCCGGAGCTGGACGAGCGCATCGCCCGGCGGGTCGACGTGATGTGGGAGGCCGGCTTCGTCGACGAGGTACGCGAACTGGAGGGGCGGGGGTTGCGGGAGGGGCTCACCGCCTCCCGCGCCCTCGGCTACCAGCAGATCCTCGCCGCCCTGGCCGGGGAGTGCACCGAGCAGGAGGCGCGCGACGAGACCGTACGCGCCACCAAACGCTTCGCGCGCCGTCAGGATTCCTGGTTCAGGAAGGACCCCAGGGTGCATTGGCTCAGTGGGGCCGCGGCGGACCGGGGGGAACTTCCGCGGCAGGCGCTGGCGTTGATCGAACGAGCGGTCACAGCCTGATCACGTGATGGCATCGGGACGCCACGCCCGTCATCCAGACACCTCAGGCCGTGCCATCATCGAGCATCGATCGACGTGGAGTCCGAGTTGGGAGGGCGCGTGGCGATGGAGGCCGGCCCTCACGACACCGAGCAGCAACCACGTGATGTCGTCGACGGCGCACCCGGGCTCAGCCCCGACGGCCCGGACGACCAGGAGATCGTCACGGACGAGGTCGAGGTCGAGCTGCGCCCCGCCCGCAAGCTGCGGATCTGGCAGCTCGCGCCCATCGTCGTCCTCGCCGCCGTCGGCTCCCTGATGTTCGCCTTCCCGCTCGCCTTCGGCACCGGCGAGGCGGGCGCCGTCGTCGCCATGCTGGGCCTGCTGCTCAGCTGCTGCGCCGCCGGATGGGGCGTGATGGCGGCCCGCCGGGTGGGATACACCTGGCCCGGACTGCCGTCCCGGGGCTCGGGCGAGCGACCGGACTGGCGAGTCCTCGCGCTCTACATCGGGGTGGCCGCCGTCGCGGTCGCCCTGGCCGTCTGGCGGGTTGCCCGGCTGCGCTAGCCGGCCCCCGGCCGTCGCGTCGGCCCGTCTCCCGGTCACGGCCTCCGGCGCGCGCCGCCCGGATCGCGGACGCCGGGCGCGGCGGTGCCCCCGGCATCACCGGAGTCGTCCGAACCCATCCCGTACGGCAGTGACCGCCCCCGGGCCCCCTCCCTCGTATCCGCGGCCGTAGCGCCCGGGACCAGGGGCCTCCGGGCCCGTCAGGGGCCCTGTACCGGTCGTCCTCGTACGATGGACGGCGTGAGCACCGCAGAGCCTTCGCGCCCCCCGTACGAGACCGCACCTCCGGCCGGCCCGGTCGCCTTCCTCAAGGGGCACGGCACGGAGAACGACTTCGTCGTCCTCCCGGACCCGGAGAACGGCCTCGACCTCTCCCCGGCGACCGTGGCCCGGCTCTGCGACCGGCGGGCCGGGATCGGCGGCGACGGCGTGCTGCACGTGGTCCGCTCCGCCGCCCATCCCGAGGCGCGCCACCTCGCGGACCAGGCGGAGTGGTTCATGGACTACCGCAACTCCGACGGCTCGGTCGCCGAGATGTGCGGCAACGGCGTACGCGTCTTCGCCCGCTACCTCCAGTACGCGGGCCACGCCGGGGCCGGTGAGCTGGCCGTGGCCACCCGGGGCGGCGTCAAGAAGGTCCATATCGCCAAGGGCCCCGCGGGCGACCCCGACGGCGGGGAGATCACGGTCCGGATGGGCCGCGCGGTACTCCCCGGCGAGGACGTCACCGTCACCGTCGGCGAGCTGAGCTGGCCCGCCCGCCATGTCGACATGGGCAATCCGCATGCCGTCGCCTTCGTGGCCGACCTCGACCAGGCGGGCGAACTGCGCACCGCCCCGGAGTACGCGCCCGCCGAGGTCTATCCGCACGGCGTGAACGTGGAGTTCGTCGTCGACCGCGGGGAGCGCCACGTCGCCATGCGGGTCCACGAGCGGGGCTCCGGGGAGACCCGCTCCTGCGGTACGGGTGCCTGTGCCGTCGCCGTGGCGGCGGCCCGCCGGGACGGCGCCGACCCGGCGCTGACCGGGGTCCCCGCCACGTACACCGTCGATCTGCCGGGCGGGCGGCTGGTGATCACGGAGCGGCCGGACGGAGAGGTCGAGATGACGGGCCCCGCCGCGATCGTCGCTGAGGGTCACATTTCGCCTGCCCTCTTCGTACGCTCCGAAACCGCCGACGCATAGAGCTTCGCTCGAACGGGTGATCCGGTTCACGCTCGGCGAGAGCCGGACTGCTCCACGTGGTGGGCTCGGTAGCATCAAGCACCGGCCCCGGGGGCACGAACGCTCCGCCAACCGCCGGGCGTTGCGTATCGATTCCGCGCGGAGGTGCCCCATGAGTGCAGAGGCCGCCAACCCTGGTGCCCACAGCCGTCGACGCGGCCGGTCCCGGATCGACCTCCGCCGGCTGGGCCGCGCGGCGCTGCTGGGGCCCGCCGCCCGGCACCGGCTCCCCGACGCCATCGGACATGTGGCGGACGTCCACCGGGCCCACCACCCGGACGCCGATCTCGCGCCGCTGCACCGCGCGTACGTCCTCGCGGAGTCGTCCCACCGGGGGCAGTTCCGCAAGAGCGGCGAGCCGTACATCACCCATCCGCTGGCCGTCACCCTGATCCTGGCCGAACTCGGCGCCGAGACCACGACCCTGACGGCGTCCCTGCTCCACGACACCGTCGAGGACACCGATGTGACGCTCGAACAGGTCGAGCGGGAGTTCGGTGCCGAGGTGGCCTATCTCGTGGACGGGGTCACCAAACTGGAGAAGGTCGACTACGGCGCCGCCGCCGAGCCCGAGACCTTCCGGAAGATGCTCGTCGCCACCGGCGACGACGTCCGGGTGATGTCCATCAAGCTCGCCGACCGGCTGCACAACATGCGGACCCTCGGGGTGATGCGGCCCGAGAAGCAGGTCAGGATCGCCAAGGTCACGCTGGACGTGCTGATTCCCCTCGCCGAGCGGCTCGGGGTCCAGGCGCTCAAGACGGAGCTGGAGGACCTGGTCTTCGCGATCCTCCACCCCGCCGAGTACGAGCGGACCAGGGCCCTGATCGCGGAGAACTCCACCGCCCGGGCCGTACTCGACTCCGTGGCCGAACGTTTCCGCGCCGTACTGCGGGACTCCGGTATCGCCGCCGAGGTCCATATCCGGCCCCGCCACTTCGTCTCCGTCCACCGGGTGGCCGGAAAACGGGGCGAGCTGCGCGGCACGGACTTCGGCCGGCTGCTCGTCCTGGTCGGCGAGGACGCCGACTGCTACGGCGTACTCGGCGAACTCCACACCTGCTTCACGCCGGTGGTCTCCGAGTTCAAGGACTTCATCGCCGCCCCCAAGTTCAACCTCTACCAGTCGCTGCACACCGCCGTCGCGGGCCCGGACGGCGCCGTCGCCGAAGTCCTCATCCGTACGCACCAGATGCACCGGGTGGCCGAGGCCGGGGTGATCGCCCTGGGCAACCCCTACGCGACCGCCGAGACCGGTGCCGCGGACCCCGACCCGGCGGCCCCCGGCGAGACCGCCGACGGCGAGCGGGCCGACCCCACCCGCCCCGGCTGGCTCTCCCGCCTCCTCGCCTGGCAGGAGGCCACCCCGGACTCCGACGCCTTCTGGACCTCCTTGCGCGCCGACCTCGCCCAGGACCGGGAGATCGCGGTCTTCCGCGCCGACGGCGGCACCCTCGGACTGCCCGCCGGTGCGACCTGCGTCGACGCCGCGTACGCCCAGTACGGGCAGCGGGCCCACTCCTGTATCGGGGCCAGGGTCAACGGCCGCCTCGCCGCCCTGGGGACCGTCCTCAAGGACGGCGACACGGTACAGCTGCTGCTGGCCGACGAGGGGGCCAGGGGAGCGTTCCGGGAGACCGGGTCCGGGCCTTCCCCCGACTGGCTTGACCACGCCCGTACGCCAGCCGCCCGGATCGCCATCGGCGCCTGGCTCGACAGCCACCCGGAAGACGCCGCTCCGCCCGCCGCCGCGCCCCGTAGACCGCTGCCCGTGGCCCCGGACCGCGCGGAGGGCACGAACGCGCTGATCGACCTTCCCGACGCGGACCCGGCCGCCGAGCCGGTGACCGTGCGACTGGCCGGCTGTTGTACGCCCGTCCCGCCCGACGCCGTCACCGGCTTCCCCGTCCGCGGCGGCGTGGTCACCGTCCACCGCCAGGAATGTCCCGCCGTATCGCGGATGCGGTCCCTCGACCGGCAGCCGGTACCGGTCCGCTGGGGCGAGGCCACGGACTGCCGGGTCACCCTGGTCGCCGAGTCCTTCGGCCGCTCCCGGCTGCTGGCCGATCTCACCGAGGCCATCGCCGCCGAAGGCGCCGCCATCGTCTCCGCCACCGTCGAACCCCCCAGCGAGCAGCGCGTCCGGCACACGTACACCCTGAGCCTGCCCGACGCGGCCCGGCTGCCGTCGCTGATGCGGGCGATGCGGGGGGTCGCCGGGGTCTACGACGTCAGCCGCACCCAGCATCCGGCGGCCACCGCCTGACCCGTTCGGGGGAACCGACGCGCGCCGCGCCCCGCGGGCGGCGGCGCGCTGGTAGCCGTAGCACATGCCGCCCACCACCGCCCGGCCCGTCTTCCGGCGTTTCCGGCTCCCCCGGCCCGTCCGCAGACCGCTGCGGGCCGCCGTCCTCGGGGCCGCGTGCGCCGCACTGGTCGCCGCCGTACTGCCACCGCCCTCCCCGGTCGCCCTGGGGATCGGCGACCCCCTCTTCCCGACGCTCGGCAACCCCGGCTACGACGTGATCGCGTACGACATCGGCCTGACCTACGGGGGCGTCAACACCGAGCCGCTGGACGCCGTCACCGTCCTCGACGTACGGCTCACCGACCGGCTGGAGCGTCTCAACCTGGACTTCACCCACGGAACCGTCGGCTCCGTCGAGGTCGACGGGGCGCCCGCCGGGTTCGCCACCGTCGAGGAGGACCTGGTCGTCCGGCCGGAGCGCCCGCTCGACCGGGGCAGCCGGGCCCGGATCACCGTCCGGCACACCAGCGACCCGCGCGGCCCCCGCAACGCGGGGGGCTGGATCAGGACCGGCGACGGACTGGCCATGGCGAACCAGGCCGACGCGGGCCACCGGGTCTTCCCCTCCAACGACCACCCCGCCGACAAGGCGTACTTCACCTTCCGGATCACCGCCCCCGACGGGCTGACCGCCGTCGCCAACGGGGTACGCAAACGACGCACCGACAACGGCTCCACCACCACCTGGATCTATCGCACCCGCCACCCCATGGCCACCGAACTGGCCCAGGTCTCCATCGGACGGTCCGCCGTCCCGACCCGCGACGGGCCCCGCGGGGTGCCGATCCGCGATGTCGTCCCCGTCGCGGACCAGGAGGAACTGGAGCCCTGGCTGCGGAAGACACCCGCCCAGATGGAGTGGCTGGAGAGCCGCGTCGGCCGGTACCCCTTCGAGACGTACGGCGTCCTGATCGCCGACGCGAACACCGGCTTCGAACTGGAGACGCAGACCCTCTCGCTCTTCGAGCGGGCCCTGTTCGGCCCGGCCTATCCCGAGTGGTACGTCGACTCGATCATGGTCCACGAACTGGCGCATCAGTGGTTCGGCGACAGCGTCACCCCCCGCGCCTGGTCCGATCTCTGGCTGAACGAGGGCCACGCCACCTGGTACGAGTCGCTCTACGCCGAGGAGAGCGGCGGCTACACCCTGGAGTACCGGATGCGCGAGGCGTACCGCCGCTCCGACCAGTGGCGGGCGGACGGCGGCCCCCCGGCGGCACCCCGGCCCCCGACCCCCGGACAGAAGATCAGCCTCTTCCGGCCCATCGTGTACGACGGCGGCGCCCTGGTCCTCTACGCGCTGCGGCAGACGATCGGCACCGACGCCTTCGAGCGGCTGGAACGCGCCTGGGTGCGCGAGTTCCGGGACGGTACGGCGGGCAGCGCCGACTTCGCCCGGCTGGCGTCCCGGATCGCCGGACGCGATCTGAGCGCCTTCTTCCGGTCGTGGCTCTACGAGGAGCGGACCCCGCCCATGCCCGGGCACCCGGAGTGGCGGAGCACGCCGCCGCCGACCGCTTCGCCCGCCTCGCGGCCGCCCGCCGCCGGGCCCGGGACCGCGGCGAAACCGGGGTGACGGGCCCGAGCACGGCATGCGACCATCGACCTGTCGCCGACGCCGCGCCGTCCCGACGGCCCGGAGAGGCATCCGGACCGGCGGACCGGGGAATCATCCGGGAGCGTCACGCGTTGTGATCGACGAAGGCCGTACCGGAGGAGCCGTGACGGGTTCCGGCCGGGACGACCGGGCCGCCGCTCCGGCGACGGGCGCAAGTTCCTCTCCCATCGACGTAAGGATCCAATGACCTCCTCTTCATCCCCTTCCCAGGACCAGCGGAGCTCCGCTCAGACGCGCACGGAGAGCCTTCGGGCCGATGCCCTGATGGAAGAGGACGTCGCCTGGAGCAACGAGATCGACGGAGACCGGGACGGCGACCAGTTCGACCGCTCCGAGCGTGCGGCGCTACGGCGCGTGGCCGGACTCTCCACCGAACTCGAGGACGTCACCGAGGTCGAGTACCGGCAGCTGCGCCTCGAACGCGTCGTGCTGGTCGGTGTCTGGACCTCGGGCACCGTGCAGGACGCGGAGAACTCCCTCGCCGAGCTGGCGGCGCTCGCCGAGACGGCGGGCGCGCAGGTGCTCGACGGAGTGATCCAGCGCCGGGACAAGCCCGATCCGGCCACCTACATCGGCTCGGGCAAGGCCCAGGAGCTGCGGGACATCGTCCTCGAATCCGGCGCGGACACGGTGGTCTGCGACGGTGAGCTGAGCCCCGGCCAGCTGATCCACCTGGAAGACGTCGTCAAGGTCAAGGTCGTCGACCGTACGGCCCTGATCCTCGACATCTTCGCCCAGCACGCCAAGTCGCGGGAGGGCAAGGCGCAGGTCGCGCTCGCCCAGATGCAGTACATGCTGCCCCGGCTGCGCGGCTGGGGCCAGTCCCTCTCCCGGCAGATGGGCGGCGGCGGGGGCGGCGGTATGGCCACCCGAGGCCCCGGTGAGACCAAGATCGAGACGGACCGTCGCCGGATCCGCGAGAAGATGGCGAAGATGCGCCGTGAGATCGCGGAGATGAAGACCGGCCGCGAGATCAAGCGGCAGGAGCGCCGGCGCCACAAGGTGCCGTCGGTGGCGATCGCCGGATACACCAACGCCGGAAAGTCGTCCCTGCTCAACCGGCTCACGGGCGCCGGAGTCCTGGTGGAGAACGCGCTGTTCGCCACCCTGGACCCCACGGTCCGCCGGGCCGAGACCCCGAGCGGTCGGCTCTACACCCTCGCCGACACGGTCGGATTCGTCCGCCATCTGCCGCACCATCTGGTGGAGGCGTTCCGCTCCACGATGGAGGAGGTCGGCGACGCCGATCTGATCCTCCACGTGGTGGACGGCTCGCACCCGGTGCCGGAGGAGCAGCTGGCCGCCGTACGCGAGGTGATCCGCGAGGTGGGCGCGGTCGACGTGCCCGAGATCGTGGTGATCAACAAGGCGGACGCGGCCGATCCGCTGGTGCTCCAGCGGCTGCTGAGGATCGAGCGGCGGGCGATCGCCGTATCGGCCCGCAGCGGCCAGGGCATCGAGGAACTGCTGGGGCTGATCGACCTCGAACTGCCCAGGCCGGAGGTGGAGGTCGAGGCGCTCGTGCCGTATACCCAGGGCGGCCTGGTCTCCCGGGTCCATGTGGACGGCGAGATCCTCTCCGAGGAGCACACCTCGGAAGGCACGCTGCTCAAGGCCCGGGTCCATGAGGAGCTGGCCTCGGCGCTGGCTCCGTACGCCCTGGTCGGCAGCTAGTCTCTCGCCCCCTGGGCCGAGCGGAAGAACATCGCGCCCGTTTCCCCGCCGTTCTCGCGGCGGGGAAACGGGCGCGTTCGTCGTCTCCGGTACCGGACTCAGGGCGTGGTGGTCGTCGCGGGGGTGGCCGGGGTCGCCGGGGCGCTTACGGCCGGGATGCTCATGGACGCGTAGATCCGCTCGGCGTCCTTCCCCAGCCGGGGTCCGGCCAGCCAGATCGGGTCGGCCGGGCCGATGGAGGTGTTGGAGACGAGTACGGGCTGACCGGCCCGGTCGGTGAACCAGCCCCCGCCCGATGAACCGCCGGTCATGGTGCAGCCCATCCGCCACATCACCGGTTCACCGGTCTCGAAGGCGAACCGGCCGGGGCGGCCCGTGCAGGAGTGCATCAGGGCGCCGTTGAACGGGCGGGCGGCGGGATAGCCCCGGATGACGAGGGACGCCACCTCGTTCGGCGCGGGCGCCGCGAAGTCGACCCCCAGGGCGCCGCCGACGGTCTCCTCCAGCGACGCGGCCCCCGGCTCGGGCTTCACCCGGACGACCGCGAAGTCGTGGGAGGCGCCGGTGCCGTCCGACGCGTCGCCGGTACGGATCCAGCGGTCGGAGGTGGCCACGCCGTCCGCCCAGTACGAACCGAACGGCGCCACGTCCTCCGGCGCGGCGGACGTCAGCTCACGCGCGGGGAGCGCCCGGGAGTTGTAGGCCGGGACGAAGACGATATTCCGGTACCAGCCGCCCTCGCCGCCCGCGTGGACACAGTGCCCGGCGGTCCACACCAGATTGGACCTCCCCGGGTTCGCGGGGTCCTTCACCACCGTTCCCGAGCAGACCATCGTGCCCTCGGGGGCGTCGAAGAAGACCTTGCCCGAGGTCGCCGCGTACTGCCGGTACGGCGTCCGTTCCGCCCGGGCCCGGACCGCCGACGGCTCCGGGTCCGAGCCGTCCTCCCCGACGGCGTCGGTACCCGTGGCGGGGCCGCCGCCCGGACCGACGGTCCGGTCCGGCGGCTCTGCGGTGACCATACGGTCGGGCACCCAGTGGTCCTCGATCACCGGATTGACGAACTCGTCCGGCTCCCGCGGCCACTTCTTCCGGTCCCAGTCCCGCCAGCCGCCCTCGCGCCACTTCTTCTCGTCGACGGCGCCCCGGCCGGAACCCCGCCGTTCGGCGGCCGGGCCACCGGCGGAGGCGGAGGGGCGGTCGTCGTCCGCCGCCGGACTCGGCGTCTTCGTGGCGGACGGCGACGGCGTCGGTGACGCGCCGCCCACGTCGGCACCGGGACCCGCGGCGGGGGAGGACGCGCGGGGCTCGTCGGACGCGCGGTCGTCGCTCTGCCCGCAGGCCGTGGTCAGGACCAGTGCCGAGGCCAGACCGACGGCGGTCAGCAGCGGGCGTATCGGTCGCATGGGAAACGGATCTCCTGGATCGTACGGAGGGTGCCCCGGGCCCGGCGGGGCAGGGGGGAATGAGGAGAAAGGAGGGTCCCGTGCCTCGGTACGGCACGGGACCCGACAGATCCGGAGGGGCGAAGGCGGATGGCGTGACCACCCGTACGATCGCCGCCCCCGGCGCCGCTAACGTCCGGCGAACTTCTTGCTGACGGCCTCGTAGACGCCCTTGGCCTCGGCGCCCAGCCGGGGACCGGCCAGCCAGCCCGCCGACACCGGTCCGATGGACGTGTTCGAGACCAGGGCGGGCTCGCCGTCGGCGCCCTCGGCGATCCAGCCGCCGCCGGACGAACCGGCGGTCATGGTGCAGCCGATCCGGTACATCGTCGGCTGGTCGGCCTTGACGGAGAGCCGTCCGGGCCGGTCCGCGCACTGGAACATCCGCTGGCCGTCGAAGGGCGGCCCAGCCGGGTAGCCGGTGGCCCGCAGCCGGTCGATCTTCGCGGCGGCCGGGGCGTCGAAGTCGACCTCCAGCGCCGAACCCACCGTCTCCTCCAGGGACTTGCCCGTGCCGCCCTTCTCCGGGGTGACATGGACGACGGCGAAGTCGTAGGGCGCTCCCCGGCCGCCGGACGTCGCGCCCTGCGCGATCCACTGGTCGGAGGTCTGGGCCCAGTCGGCCCACCACACACCGTGTGGGGCGACCTGCTCCTTGGGGGTGCTCTCCAGCGCCCCGGAGGGCTTGGCGCCGTCGTTGTAGGAGGGGACGAAGGCGATGTTGCGGTACCAGCCGCCCTTGCTGCCCGCGTGGACGCAGTGTCCGGCGGTCCACACCAGATTGGACTTGCCCGGGTTGGCCGGGTCCTTCACCACGGTCGCGGAGCAGACCATGGAACCCTTCGGCCCGTCGAAGAAGACCTTGCCCGCCTCGGGGGCGCTGGAACGGTACGGGGGGCTCACGGGCTGCGCCGACACCCGGGCCGGAGTGGGGTCGGTGACCCCCTGGTCGCCCGAGATGTCATTGTCCGTCGGCTGCTCGGGCTTGTCGGCGTCCCGCATCCGGTCCGGGTCCCACAGCCCCTCGATGATGGGGTTGATGTAGTCCCGGGCCTCGCGGAGCCAGGTCTCCCGGTCCCAGTTCTTCCACTCGCCGTCGCGCCACTTGTCCAGGTCGATCCCGTGCTCCTTGAGCCGGTTCTTGAGATCGTCCGGGATCAGTCCGTCGGTGGGTAGGCTCGTGGGCAGCTTCGGACCGTCGGCTGCGGTCTTCTCGTCGCCGCCGCAGGCGGTGGCCGTGAGCGCGAGGGCGACGGCTATCGAGGCCGCCGCCAGCGTCGGGCGCATGCGTCGCATGTCTGATATCCCCCTGAACATCGGTAATTCGGTGCTGCCGGGCCGATCCGCGTCCGGGCCCGGACGGGCCCGGCTGTCGCGGCGGCCGGCCGCCGCGGCTCGACGGAGCCGCCGCGAACCTTACAAGGTCGCCGCCCACCAGCGGCGCCGGGGCCGTGGCGGGAGCTTCCGGTGCCCGGCCGGTGGCAGGCCATCGGCATGTACGGGACACGGAGCCGCGGAGTCAGTGTTCAGCCCCGCCGCGTGCCCTGGGGGAGCCGTACCCGAGGTGCGACGGAGCTGTTACAGAGTGGCGACGGCATCGCGGCACCCGGTACCGGGACACCCCGGCGGCGACCGTGGGCGGCTCCCGCGGGCGGCCCGCCCACCCCTGCGGGTGGATCCGGCCGGATCCCGGCCCGCTGTCAGTGGTGGCACGTAGGGTGGACGGCCTATGACGAAGCCATCCCTCCCCGAACTCCTCCATGCCGCCGTGACCGCCGTCGGCGGTATGGAACGGCCCGGTCAGATACTGATGGCCGAGGCCGTCGCCGAAGCCGTGGAGGACGGCAGCCATCTCCTCGTCCAGGCGGGGACGGGCACCGGGAAGTCCCTCGGATATCTGGTTCCGTCGCTGGCCCACGGGGAACGGGTCGTCATCGCCACCGCGACCCTGGCCCTCCAGCGCCAGCTGGTCGAGCGCGATCTGCCGCGTACGGTCGACGCGCTCCATCCGCTGCTGCGCCGGCGCCCGGAGTTCGCCATGCTCAAGGGCCGGTCGAACTACCTCTGTCTCCACCGGCTGCACGAAGGCGTGCCGCAGGACGACGAGGAGGGGCTCTTCGACCCCTTCGAGGCCGCCGCGCCCACCAGCAAGCTCGGCCAGGACCTGATCCGGCTCCGGGACTGGGCCGACGAGACCGAGACCGGGGACCGTGACGCGCTGACCCCCGGGGTGTCGGACCGGGCCTGGGGCCAGGTGTCCGTGTCGTCCCGGGAGTGCCTGGGCGCCAGCAAGTGCGCGTACGGCGCCGAATGCTTCGCCGAGATGGCGCGGGAACGGGCGAAACTCTCCGAGATCGTCGTCACCAATCACGCCCTGCTCGCCATCGACGCCATCGAAGGCGCCCCGGTCCTGCCGCCGCACGAGGTGCTGATCATCGACGAGTCCCATGAGCTGGTCTCCCGGGTGACCGGCGCCGCCACCGGCGAGCTGACCCCCGGGCAGGTCAACCGGGCCGTACGCCGGTCGGCCAAGCTGGTGAACGAGAAGGCGGCCGACGCCCTGCAGACCGCCGCCGAGACCTTCGAACGGGTCATGGAGGTGGCCCTGCCCGGACGGCTGGAGGAGATCCCCGAGGACCTGGGGTACGCCCTGCTGTCCCTGCGCGACGCGGCCCGTACGGTGATCTCGGCGCTGGGCGCCACCCGTGACAAGTCCGTCCAGGACGAGGACGCCGTACGGAAGCAGGCCCTCGCCTCCGTGGAGACCGTGCACGGCGTCGCCGAGCGGATCACCCAGGGCTCCGAGTACGACGTCGTCTGGTACGAGCGGCACGACCGCTTCGGCGCGTCGCTCCGGGTCGCGCCGATGAAGGTCTCCGGTCTGCTGCGCGAAAAGCTGTTCACCGACCGCTCGGTGGTCCTGACCTCGGCGACCCTCAAGCTGGGGGGCGACTTCAACGGGGTCGGCGCCTCCCTGGGCCTGCCGCCGGAGGGGACGGAGGGGGACGACGCGCCGCAGTGGAAGGGACTCGACGTCGGCTCGCCGTTCGACTACCCCAAGCAGGGAATCCTGTACGTCGCCCGACATCTGGCGACCCCGGGCCGGGAGGGCTCGCGCGGCGATATGATGGACGAACTGGCCGAGCTGGTCGAGGCGGCGGGCGGCCGGACCCTGGGGCTGTTCTCCTCCATGCGGGCCGCGCAGGCGGCGGCCGAGGAGCTGAGAGGGCGGCTCGACCATCCGATCCTGCTCCAGGGCGAGGAGACCCTCGGCGAGCTGATCAAGAACTTCGCGGCGGACCCCGGGACCTGCCTCTTCGGCACGCTCTCCCTCTGGCAGGGCGTGGATGTGCCGGGACCGAGCTGCCAGCTGGTGATCATGGACCGGATCCCGTTCCCCCGGCCCGACGATCCGCTGATGAGCGCCCGGCAGAAGGCGGTCGAGGAGGACGGCGGAAACGGTTTCATGGCCGTCGCGGCCACCCATGCTGCGCTTCTGATGGCTCAGGGCGCGGGACGGCTGGTACGGGCGACGGGCGACCGGGGTGTGGTCGCGGTGCTCGACCCCCGGCTGGCCACCGCGCGGTACGGCAGCTTCCTCAAGGCGTCCCTGCCGGACTTCTGGTACACCACCGACCGCAATCAGGTCCGGCGGTCCCTCTCCGCGATCGACGCCGCCGCGAAGGCCGACGGGGCCTAGAAGAGCGTGCGCCTGTCCTGTCGGGCCACCGAACGGTGGCCCGACAGGACAGCAGGGAAGAAGAAGGAGCCGCAGGGCCCCGGGACCGGCGCAGTGGGTCCCGGGGCCGGTCTGGATCGGCTGAGGTCTCAGACCCGCCGCAGTACGGCGACGACCTTGCCGAGGATGGTCGCCTCGTCACCCGGGATCGGCTGGTAGGCGGCGTTGTGGGGGAGGAGCCAGACATGGCCGTTCTCCCGCTTGAACCGCTTGACCGTGGCCTCGCCGTCCAGCATCGCGGCCACGATGTCGCCGTTCTCCGCGACCGGCTGACGGCGGACGGTCACCCAGTCGCCGTCACAGATCGCAGCCTCGATCATCGAGTCGCCGACGACCTTCAGTACGAACAGCTCACCGTCGCCGACGAGCTGGCGGGGGAGCGGGAAGACGTCCTCCACGGACTCCTCGGCCAGGATGGGGCCACCGGCGGCGATCCGTCCCACCAGTGGCACGTAGGACGCGGCGGGCTTGCCCGTGGTGTCGGCGGGCTGCGCGCTGGGCTGGTCGGAGCCGCGGACCTCGTACGCCCGGGGGCGGTGGGGGTCGCGGCGGAGGAAGCCCTTCCGCTCCAGGGCCATCAGCTGATGGGCGACGGACGAGGTGCTGGACAGGCCGACCGCCTGGCCGATCTCACGCATCGACGGCGGGTATCCCCGGCGCTGTACGGAGTCGCGGATGACCTCGATGACACGCCGTTGCCGGTCGGTGAGTCCGCTGCTGTCCGCCCTGATGCCTGGAGGTCGGCCGGGCAGCGCGCGCGTGGGCCGGGTGGGCTCGGCGCCCTCCGTGGCCGATTCCTTCACGGCGTGCACCGGTTCGAATCGGCCCTGGGGCCGGTCATGGGCGGTGATGATGGCACTGTCTGCGGTGGTGGTCACGTCGGCCCCTCTCGAATGGTCTCCCTGGCTGGACAACGGTAGTAGGTTTCGAAAGGTTGCGCCAAACACACGTTCGAGTGAAAAAACGCTGATTGACTTACGTGGACATGCGTTTGGGTGTAGGAGTCGAGGGTCCCGGATAGGGCGTCGCCCGGATCACGCGAGGTGGAACCGGCATCCCTTATTCGGGGATCCCTTTTCCGCTCCGCTCGCCGGCGGGTATCGCGAGTCTTCCGGGCTCTTCCGGCCGCCTTCGGCGAGCAATTCCGGTTCGGATTCCCGTTCGGTTTCCGGCTCGGCCGGGAGCATTCGCGGGTTTCCGCCGCGGAAGGCCGGGCCGGCCCGGTTCGCCGCCGGATCGCGGAGCCTTACCGCCGCTGTGTCCCCCGGAGTCGCCGGACCTCGCCGGGCCCGGGTTCCCTCGGGTCCAGTCTCGCATCCGGCGCCCCGGAATTCGGTGACGCCGCGCGCGTCCCGTACGCTCGTCACCGGATCCCCGTCGTCACTCCGGGTCCGTGCGCGCGGAACGCGTGCCGGGCCCCGCGGCGCCGTGCCCGGCCCGCCCGGCGAGCCTCCGCCACCCCGGCCCCGCCCGGCGATTCGATGGCGGGCGTCGCCTCCCGGTGCCGTGGAGTCACCGGCCGTACGCCGTCCGCGACCAGCGCGGCCCGGGCGACACGCGCTCCGGGGAAATCAACGAGCAAACCCCAGATGTAGTGGTTGGATTGGGGGCACAGCCCACAAGTTGTGGTCCCCGGTGCTTCAAGGTCGGGACCATCGCCTATGCTTGGGCTTGCTCCGAAGGGCTTCGGCAGGTGTGCCGGGGCTGTTCAGTCGTGCCGTGAAGGAGGGTTGGGAACCATGCACTGCCCCTTCTGCAGGCACCCCGACAGCCGGGTCGTCGACAGCCGGACCACCGATGACGGAACGTCGATCCGACGCCGTCGGCAGTGCCCCGACTGCTCCCGCCGCTTCACGACGGTGGAAACCGCGTCACTCATGGTGATCAAGCGCAGTGGAGTGACCGAGCCCTTCAGTCGTACCAAGGTCATCTCCGGAGTGCGCAAGGCGTGCCAGGGGCGGCCTGTCACCGAGGACGCCCTCGCCCAGCTCGGCCAGCGGGTCGAGGAGGCGGTGCGCGCCACCGGCAGTGCCGAGCTGACCACCCACGACGTGGGTTTGGCCATACTCGGCCCCCTGCAGGAACTCGACCTCGTCGCGTACCTGCGGTTCGCATCCGTCTACCGGGCGTTCGATTCGCTCGAGGACTTCGAGGCCGCGATCGCGGAGCTGCGGGTGCAGCGGCCACCCGTCGCGGGAGACGGCACCGCAGAGGTGCCCGTGCCCGCCGGGGCCGCCGACTGACCGACCGCGTGAACCGCGGTCCGGGCCCGGCCCGCCGGAACCCCGGCGGGTCGTGGGCGGCGATGACATCAGCCATGGGCGTTTGAAGCGCCCTCGGCATCACAGACAGACAGTGCCACGGGAAGATCTGGGCACTTCAGGGCGTTTTTGCCCGTAAATGGGAGGCGGCATGACAGAGACGACGAGCGGTCCGGCACGAGGGTCCCGAGCCAAGGGGGCCAAGGTCGGCAAGGGCCTGCGGATCGAGCGCGTCCACACCACCCCCGGCGTGCATCCGTACGACGAGGTGGTCTGGGAGCGCCGTGACGTCGTCATGACGAACTGGCGCGACGGCTCGATCAACTTCGAGCAGCGCGGCGTCGAGTTCCCCGACTTCTGGTCGGTGAACGCGGTCAACATCGTCACCAGCAAGTACTTCCGCGGCGCCGTCGGCACGCCCCAGCGCGAGACCGGCCTCAAGCAGCTGATCGACCGGATCGTGAAGACCTACCGGAAGGCCGGTGAGGACTACAAGTACTTCGCCTCGCCCGCCGACGCCGAGATCTTCGAGCACGAGCTGGCGTATGCCCTGCTGCACCAGATCTTCAGCTTCAACTCGCCGGTGTGGTTCAACGTCGGCACCCCTCAGCCGCAGCAGGTGTCCGCCTGCTTCATCCTCTCCGTCGACGACTCCATGGAGTCGATCCTCGATTGGTACAAGGAAGAGGGAATGATCTTCAAGGGGGGTTCGGGCGCCGGTCTGAACCTCTCCCGGATCCGTTCCTCCAAGGAACTGCTCTCCTCCGGCGGCAACGCCTCCGGCCCGGTCTCCTTTATGCGCGGAGCCGACGCCTCCGCCGGGACCATCAAGTCCGGCGGGGCCACCCGCCGGGCGGCCAAGATGGTCATCCTCGATGTCGACCACCCCGATATCGAGGGCTTCATCGAGACCAAGGTCAAGGAAGAGGAGAAGATCCGCGCCCTGCGGGACGCGGGCTTCGACATGGACCTGGGCGGGGACGACATCACGTCGGTCCAGTACCAGAACGCCAATAACTCGGTCCGGGTGAACGACGAGTTCATGAAGGCCGTGGAGTCGGGCGGCTCCTTCGGACTGCGGGCCCGGATGACCGGCGAGGTCATCGAGGAGGTCGACGCCAAGTCCCTCTTCCGCAAGATGGCCGAGGCGGCCTGGGCCTGTGCCGACCCCGGCATCCAGTACGACGACACCATCAACCACTGGCACACCTGCCCCGAGTCCGGCCGGATCAACGGCTCGAACCCGTGCAGCGAGTACATGCACCTGGACAACACGTCCTGCAACCTCGCGTCGCTGAACCTGATGAAGTTCCTCAAGGACGACGGCGAGGGCCACCAGTCCTTCGACGTCGAGCGCTTCGCCAAGGTCGTCGAGCTGGTCATCACGGCGATGGACATCTCCATCTGCTTCGCCGACTTCCCCACCCAGAAGATCGGCGAGAACACCCGCGCCTTCCGCCAGCTGGGCATCGGCTACGCCAACCTGGGCGCCCTGCTCATGGCGACCGGCCACGCCTACGACAGCGACGGCGGCCGGGCCCTGGCCGGTGCCATCACCTCCTTGATGACCGGTACGTCGTACCGCCGCTCCGCCGAGCTGGCCGCCGTCGTCGGCCCGTACGACGGCTACGCCCGGAACGCCCAGCCGCACAACCGCGTCATGCGGCAGCACGCCGACGCCAACACCTCGGCCAAGCGGATGGACGACCTGGACTCCCCGATCTGGGCCGCCGCGACCGAAGCCTGGCAGGACGTGATCCGGCTCGGTGAGAAGAACGGCTTCCGCAACGCCCAGGCGTCGGTGATCGCCCCGACCGGCACCATCGGTCTGGCGATGTCCTGCGACACCACCGGCCTGGAGCCGGACCTCGCCCTGGTCAAGTTCAAGAAGCTCGTCGGCGGCGGCTCGATGCAGATCGTCAACGGCACCGTGCCGCAGGCGCTGCGCCGGCTCGGCTACCAGGCCGAGCAGATCGAGGCGATCGTGGCCCACATCGCCGACCACGGCAATGTGGTCGACGCCCCCGGCCTGAAGACCGAGCACTACGAGGTCTTCGACTGCGCCATGGGCGAGCGGTCCATCTCCGCCATGGGCCACGTCCGGATGATGGCCGCGATCCAGCCCTGGATCTCCGGCGCGCTCTCCAAGACGGTCAACATGCCGGAGTCGGCGACCGTCGAGGAGGTCGAGGAGATCTACTTCGAGGCGTGGAAGATGGGCGTCAAGGCGCTCGCGATCTACCGCGACAACTGCAAGGTCGGCCAGCCCCTCTCCGCCAAGACCAAGGAGAAGGAGAAGGCGGAGGTCACCGAGAAGACCGAGGAGACCATCCGGGCCGCGGTCGAAAAGGTCGTCGAGTACCGCCCGGTCCGCAAGCGGCTGCCCAAGGGCCGCCCGGGGATCACCACCTCCTTCACGGTCGGCGGCGCCGAAGGCTATATGACCGCCAACTCCTACCCGGACGACGGTCTGGGCGAGGTCTTCCTGAAGATGTCCAAGCAGGGCTCCACCCTCGCGGGCATGATGGACGCCTTCTCCATCGCCGTCTCCGTCGGTCTGCAGTACGGGGTGCCGCTGGAGACCTATGTCTCCAAGTTCACCAATATGCGATTCGAGCCGGCCGGTATGACGGACGACCCGGATGTGCGGATGGCGCAGTCGATCGTCGACTACATCTTCCGCCGCCTGGCGCTCGACTTCCTGCCGTTCGAGACCCGCTCGGCGCTCGGCATCCACTCCGCCGAGGAGCGTCAGCGCCACCTGGAGACCGGCTCCTACGAGCCGTCCATCGAGGACGACGAGGTCGATGTCGAGGGGCTGGCGCAGTCCGCGCCGCGCCGACAGGACATCGTCCCCGTCCCGGCGCCGAAGGCGGCCGCCCCCGCCCCGCAGCAGGCGCACACCTCGGCCGAGCTGGTCGAGATGCAGCTGGGCATCAGCGCCGACGCGCCGCTCTGCTTCTCCTGCGGAACCAAGATGCAGCGGGCCGGTTCCTGCTACATCTGCGAGGGCTGCGGTTCCACCAGCGGCTGCAGCTGACCGTGTGCGGGGCGTCGACCGGGTGACCGGTCGGCGCCCCGCCGCCGTCGCCGGGGCGGCCCGCCGGGGCTTCCAAGCCCCGGCGGGTCAGTCACGGGCGGGTCAGTCCCGGCCCATCACCGAGACGAAGGACTCCGGGTCGGTCTCGAAACCGCGTACGCCGTCCAGGAAGGACCAGGCGCCGGTGTCGGCGCGGACGAATTCCGCTATCACCGCCGCCGTGGCGCCGGAAACGGCCGAGAAGTCATGGCCCGCCAGCTCGGTGTACCCCTCGGTCACCGCCACCCGGGTGTTGGCCACATCGCCGAAGGCGAGCCGGCCGTCCCGCTGCTGGATCACCACCCCGACCACGACCCGCCCGTAATCCGCCGCCAGCCGCTCCAGCTCCAGCTTCATCACCTCGTCGGAGCCGAATCCCTGACCGGTGCGGCTGTCCCGGGTCAGAGTGATGGTGCCGTCGGGGGAGCGGCTGTCGAAATGCACGACATACGCCGGGTCCCCTTGCGGCGCGTCCTTGCGGTAGGTCGCCGCGACGATGTCGAGATCGTGGGCTGCCCCGCCGATCGGACTCGGATCCCAGCGCAGGGCCACCTCGACCGTGCGGACGCCTTTGTTCGGGCTGCTCACCACAAATCCCTTCCCCATAACTGCCGGTGACTCTCCCTCCATCGACCGTAGCCGCTGACAGGGGTGCGGGGCGAGGAAATGGCAGGTGTACGCCAGCGATCGGGGCCGCCCCGGGCCGTCACCCGCGGCCGTACGCGCTACGCCCCCTCTGTGTCGCCCGCTCCGGAGAACCGGACGGCCGTGACCCGCGCCACGTCCCGGGCCGTACGATGGCGCGGTGCTGGTCAAGTGGATTCGCTGCTCCGTGGTCGACCGACGTGGCTTCGAACGGGGGCAGCGGAAATGGGCGGGGCTGCTCGGCGAGCCGGGATTCCGGGGCCAGGGCGGGGGCTGGAGCAGGGGGCGGCCCCATGTCGCCCATGTCTTCACGTTCTGGGAGAGCCGGACCTTCTACGACTCGTTCATGGCCCGCTCCCACGACCGGCTGGCGGCCGGTCAGACGGGCACCTACCGCGAACCCCAGGTCAGGCTGTTCGACCACCGGTTCGATGTGAAGACGGGCTTCGAGCCGCGGTTCGGGGACGTCGACGTGGTGCGGGTCGCCCACTGCAAGGTGCGGGAGGAGCGCGTCGAGCACTACGCGCAGATGCAGGAGAAGGTCTGGAACCCGGCGATGGCCGGATCGCCCGGCATGGTGCGCGGCCTCTTCGGGGAAGCGCCGGGGAACGAGTTCCTGGTGATGTCGATGTGGCAGTCCGAGGCCGAGCACGGGAAGTACCGCAGGGAACGGGTGGAGCGGCTGCTGCTCCGGGCGCAGACAGAGGCGGACGTCGCGGCCCTCAGCGGCGACGTGGTCGAGCTGGAACCCTCCTGGACGGTCTGAGTCCCCGGCCCGCCCCCTGGTGACGTCGCAGCTCAGGGCCCTGCGCCGGGGCGTGTCCACCGGATGGTCCGTCCCGGCCGCCCGGCCCGGCCGGGTCCGATCTAGGGTCGTGGCATGGCACGACCGCGACGCATCGTCCTCGTCCGGCACGGCGAATCGGAGGGAAATGTCGATGACACCGTGTACGAGCGCGAGCCCGACCACGCGCTGAGACTGACCGCCACCGGCCGCGCCCAGGCCGAGGTGACCGGCGCCCGGCTGCGTGAGCTGTTCGGACCGGAGCGGGTCAGTGTCTACGTCTCGCCCTACCGGCGCACCCATGAGACCTTCCGGGCCTTCGAACTGGACCCGGCCCGGGTTCGGGTCCGGGAGGAGCCCCGGCTGCGGGAGCAGGACTGGGGCAACTGGCAGGACCGGGACGACGTACGCCTCCAGAAGGCGTACCGCGACGCCTACGGCCACTTCTTCTACCGTTTCGCCCAGGGCGAGTCCGGCGCGGATGTCTACGACCGGGTGGGCGCCTTCCTGGAGAGTCTGCACCGCAGCTTCGAGGCGCCGGACCATCCGCCGAACGTCCTGCTGGTGACGCACGGGCTGACGATGCGCCTGTTCTGCATGCGCTGGTTCCACTGGAGCGTCGCGGAATTCGAGTCGCTCTCCAATCCGGGCAACGGCGAGACCCGGATACTCCAGCTCGGCCCGAACGGGCGCTACACCCTCGACCGGCCCTTCGCACGGTGGCGTACCCCCGAGCCGTACGGCGTCACCGGTTAGAGTGGCGGGAAGATGACCGCTGACTCCGATCGCGACCGGCGCCTCGACCGCGCCCTGGACAGCCTGCGCGGACTGTCCGTGGGAGACGCCCTCGGCTCCCAGTTCTTCGTACCGACCCATCACCCCCTGCTGAAGCGGCGAGCCCTGCCGCCCGGCCTCTGGCAGTGGACCGACGACACCGAGATGGCCTGCTCGGTGGTGGCCGTCCTCGCCCGGCACGCCCGGGTGGACCAGGACGCGCTGGCCCGCTCCTTCGCCGAGCGCCATGACTTCGACCGCGGATACGGCCCCGCCGTCAACCGTATGCTCCGGCTGGTCCGCGAGGGCGGCGACTGGCGAGAACTCGCCGCGGGTCTTTTCAACGGCCAGGGTTCGTGGGGCAATGGATCCGCGATGCGGGTCGCCCCGCTGGGGGCGTGGTACGCGGACGACCCCGAGCAGGCCACCCACCAGGCCGAGATCTCCTCCTACACCACCCATCAGCACCGCGAGGCCGTCGTCGGGGCGATGGCCGTGGCGGCAGCGGCGGCGCTCGCCGCCGACCCGGCGGGCACCCCCGAGCCGGGGGCCCTGCTCGACGGTGTCATCGCCCTCGTACCGCGCAGCGCCGTCGCCCAGGGGTTGCGCCGGGCCCGCGACATGCTCGACTACGGGGACGCGGCGACCGTCGCCGCCGTCCTGGGCCGGGGGCGGCGGACCAGCGCGCACGACACCGTGCCGTTCGCGCTCTGGTCGGCGGCCCGGTCGCTGGGCGACTACGAGGAGGCGTTCTGGACCACCGCCCAGGTGGGCGGGGACGTGGACACGACCTGTGCGATCGTCGGCGGGGTGGTCGCCGCCGGTGCCGTCGGGCGGCCGCCCGGTGAGTGGCTGGAGCGCACGGAACGGCTGCCGTCCTGGGCGCGGGCGGACGGCTCCGCGGACTGAGCGGAGTCACCGCCCCGGGGACGCCGCCGGGACTGCGAGCGGAAGGCGCTGCTCCGACCGTCGGCCGGAATTGCCTCGGCCGTTCGCACCTGCGATCGAGTCACCGCCGAAACCGTTCACGTGGTGATCGCGGACTGGGGCCTCGTAGGGCCCGTCCGGCTCTCTGAAGGTGTTCCGAAGGTTGGAAGGGCCTGGTCCGGCGTGCATCGGTCGATGCGGTGGGAGCGAGACCGTACGAGATCGGACCCGGGGCGCCGAGCCGTCGCCCGGGGCTGTACGGAAGCGAATGAGCTACCGCGGAGTCCAGTGGATCCGGCCGACCGGTGGCACGGCGGCACCTGCCACCCGCCACCCCCGGGAAGGGTCCCCGTGGTCGGTGGAACGGCGGCTTCCGGGCCGCGGCGAAACCGTGATGGGAATCCGGTTGTCCCCGGTGGGGGCGGGCGGCGTAACCTTGCTGGCGCCATGCCGTACGAACCACCTACTCACCGAGTCGAACGCTCGATCCGGGCCACCACCGGCGCCAGGATCGTCGCCGGTGTCGACGAGGTCGGACGCGGGGCGTGGGCCGGCCCCGTCACCGTGTGCGCCGCGATCACCGGACTCCGCCGACCGCCCGAGGGCCTGACCGACTCCAAGCTGCTCTCGCCCAAGCGACGGGAGACGCTCGCCGCCGAACTGGAGGACTGGGTGACCGCCCACGCCCTCGGGCACGCCTCACCCGAGGAGATCGACGAACTGGGCATGACCGCTGCCCTGCGACTGGCCGCGTGCCGGGCGCTGGAGGCCCTGCCGGAACGCCCGGACGCCGTGATCCTGGACGGGAAGCACGACTATCTCGGCGCCCCCTGGCAGGTGCGTACGGTGATCAAGGGAGACCAGTCGTGCGTGGCGGTGGCGGCGGCGTCCGTGATCGCCAAGGTGCGCCGCGACGCGATGATGGCCGAACTCCCCGGTGATGTGGCCGATTTCGCCTTCGCGGCCAATGCCGGCTATCCCTCACCGACCCACAAGGCGGCCCTCGCGGAGCTTGGCCCCACCCCGTACCACCGGCTGTCCTGGGCCTATCTGGACGCGCTGCCCCGCTGGCGGCATCTGAAGAAGGTCCGGACCCTGCCGGAGGAGAACACACCGGAGAGCGGGGGCCAGCTCGGCTTCGACTTCTGAACTGCCCCCGCCACCAGGTGAATCGCACGTACGTGCCCACCCGCTGATGCCATTCGAACCGGCATTTGATAGACATCCACCCATGCCTCTCCTTCCCGAGGAGCCTCAGATTCACGAGAGTGCCCAGGGTCCCCGCGCCACTCCGGCCACCGGCCGCCCCGCGCCGACCCCTCGCCCCGTACCCGGTCCGCGTTCCACCGCGTCCCCCCGTCCGGGGAGTCCCGGACCGGCCCGGCCGGTCCCCCCGGTCCGCAGGAACGCCTCCGCCGAGCCGCCCGCGGTCTCGCCGGAGAATCGTTCCGAGCCGCAGATTCAGCTGATCCCCGCTCCGCCGGAGGGCGCGCTGGACGCGGCCGACGAGACCGTGGACCTGCTGCTCGACACCGGCCGTGCCCCCGGTGACGTCCTGGTGCTGACGGCCACCGGTCTCCACCCGCTGGCGGCGCACGAGCTGAGCTTCGGCGAGGCCGCGTACTGGGCCCAGCAGGACGCCGCCGAAGATGTCTTCTACGCCGAGTCCGCCGCTCTCGACCGAGTCGCGAACCGGGCTGTGGTCGTGGTGGCGCTCAACGGCGGCACGGAGGCGGACGCCGCCCGGATCCTGCCCGCCGCGCTGACGAAGGCGACGGCGCTGCTGATCGTGTGCGGGGACCCCCAGCGGGTCAACGCCGCGCTCGGCGTCTCCGTCTGACCGGCGGAACGGGCGTCACCGGATCCCGTCACGGTCCGGGCGACCGCGGTGCGCGATCTCTCCGGCTGTCCCTCGCGGACAGCCGGAGACCGGCGTGCCCGGGGTGGTCCGTCCCTTGCGGCGCTGACCGTCCGAAGCGACCGGTCGGCCATGGAGCGCAGGGACACAGCCCGTCGGCCTCCGGATGCAGGTGTGCATCCGGAGGCCGACGGTCGTCGCCTCAGCGCGCGGCGGTGCGCCGCAGTACTTCCGATGAGCCGCCCGCGGTACGCAGCTCATGGGGTTCCGACGCCAGGGAGTCCGCGAGATCTCCCGGGGTCGAGGTCGAGCTCGGCCGACGCCCTCCCCGGCCCTCGCCGAACACCTGCCAGCCACCGCGTGTCAGCGTGATGTACGCACCGCAGCGCAGGCCGTGCAGGGTGCAGGCATCGCGCAGCCCCCACATCCATGCCCCGTCCTCCTCGGTCCATCGCTCGTCGCCCTCCCGGCAGTAGAGGAGGACGGCGGTACGGACCGGAGTACGGCGCCGGAGGTCGTGCGGGATCACCCGGCGGAGGTGGGCCAGCAGGGCGTTACGGAACTCCCAGCCGTCCACCGGCGCCGAGCGCCGGGCGAACGAGGCGCTCGCGGCCAGCCGTTCCTCGGGATCGAGAACGGCGACGACCGCCGTCGAGGGGGTCGGCCGGTGGCGGGTATGGAGTCCGCTGACCACTTCCCGGGGGTTGCGCAGCAGCGGGATCCCGGCCGCCGTCCACTCGGAGGGCTGGAGCATTCGGGCGAGGCGGCTCGCGGAGCCGTTCGTCGAAGTGGCTGCGGACGAAGCGAATCCGAAGGTCACGGTCCTCCCTTCGCATACGCGCCCACAGTCGGGGCAGGGTCGGGTGAGGGCGCACCGCGGCACAGCCCTCGCGGACCGCGAAGGGACAGTGCGGGGAGCAGTTCAATTCTTCCTGGCGCTTCCGGATGCGGCAACGAGCAAATCGAAGGCGCTGGCAGGAATGAGGGGGTATGCCGCGGATATCCCTGCCCGCAGAGTTCCCAGTGACCTTTATCGTGCCCACCAAAGTCATCCCTGAACCGCGAGGACCAGCGGGAACACCCCCTTCGCGCCCGAGGTCCGCAGCAATCGCGCCGCGACGGCAAGTGTCCAACCGGTGTCCGAGAAGTCGTCCACCAGCAGGACCGGGCCGTCCGCGGCGGCCAGGGCGGCGGCGAGCGGCGCCGGAACCACGAACGCGTCGTGCAGCGCCCGGACCCGCTGGGCGCTGTTGGTCCGGGAGGGCCGGGCATCCGGTCCTCCGACCGCGTACTCCACCGAACCCAGCAGCGGCATCCGCCCGATCTCGGCGATCCGGGCACCGAGCGACTCGATCAGCACGGGCCTGGAGCGGGACGCGACGGTGACCACACCGACCGGCCGCGAGGGCGCGTCCGGCGCACCCGACGCCCAGCCGCCCGTGCCTCTGGCCCAGTCGGCGAGCACCGTCACCACGGCGTCCGCGACATCCGCGGGCACGGGCCCGTCGGGTGCCTGCGGCGCGAGCATGGGGCGGAGGCGATTGCCCCAGCCGATGTCGGAGAGGCGCCCCAGCGCCCGCCCGGGCAGTGCCTGCTCCCCCTCGGGGATCCGGCCCTTGAGGGCGACACCCACCGAGGCCAGTCCGGTCGGCCACATCCGGCGCTGCTCCACCTCGACCCCGGGCCGCCCCAGTTCGCCCCGGGCAGCGTCCAGCGCCGAAGTGGAGACCTTGTCGCTGAAGCGGCCGCCCGCACAGTTGTCGCACCGGCCGCAGGGCGCCGCGTCCGCGTCGTCCAGCTGGCGGCGCAGGAACTCCATCCGGCAGCCGGTGGACGACGCATACTCCCGCATGGCCTGCTGTTCGAGCTCACGCTGCCGGGCCACCCTGGCGTACCGCTCGGTGTCGTACGACCAGGGGCGGCCGGTGGCGGTCCAGCCCCCCTTCACACGGTGTACAGCCCCGTCCACGTCGAGGACCTTCAGCATGGTCTCCAGCCGGGCCCGCCGCAGTTCGACGAGGGGTTCCAGGGCGGGCAGGGACAGCGGTCTGCCGGCTTCGGCCAGAACGTCGAGGGTACGGCGCACCAACTCCTCGGAGGGGAAGCCGACCGAGGCGAAGTACTGCCAGATGGCCTCGTCCTCGCGGCCGGGGAGCAGCAGGACCTCCGCATGGGCCACCCCGCGTCCGGCCCGGCCGACCTGCTGGTAGTAGGCGATGGGGGAGGACGGCGAGCCGAGATGGACGACGAAACCGAGGTCCGGCTTGTCGAAGCCCATGCCGAGAGCCGAGGTGGCGACGAGCGCCTTCACCCGGTTCGCCAGCAGATCCTCCTCGGCCTGCTGCCGGTCGGCGTTCTCGGTGCGGCCCGTGTACGAGGCGACGGTGTGGCCGCAGCGGCGCAGATAGGCGGTGACCTCCTCGGCCGCGGAGACCGTGAGCGTGTACACGATGCCGGATCCCGGCAGCTCGCCGATGTGGTCGGCGAGCCAGGCCAGCCGGGTCGCGGCATCGGGCAGCCGGAGCACACCGAGGCTCAGGCTCTCCCGGTCGAGCGGGCCGCGCAGCACCAGCGCGTCCGTGCCCGCCCCCGTGCCGAGCTGTTCGGCGACGTCGGCCGTGACCCGGGCGTTGGCCGTCGCGGTGGTGGCCAGTACCGGGACGTCGGCGGGCAGCTCCGCCAGCATCGTGCGCAATCGGCGGTAGTCCGGCCGGAAGTCATGGCCCCAGTCGGAGATGCAGTGCGCCTCGTCCACCACGAGCAGCCCGGTCGCGGCGGACAGCTCCGGCAATACCTGGTCGCGGAAGTCGGGATTGTTCAACCGCTCGGGGCTGACCAGCAGCACGTCCACCTCGCCCGAGGCGATCTCCGCCTTGACGGTGTCCCACTCCTCGGGGTTGGCGGAATTGATGGTCCGGGCGCGGATCCCGGCCCGGGCCGCGGCCTCCACCTGATTGCGCATCAGGGCGAGCAGCGGGGAGACGATCACCGTGGGCCCGGAGCCCCGGGCGCGCAGCAGGGACGTCGCGACGAAATACACCGCGGACTTGCCCCAGCCGGTGCGCTGGACGACCAGCGCCCGGCGCTTGTGGGCGACCAGCGCCTCGATCGCCCGCCACTGGTCCTCGCGCAGGCGCGCGGCGCCGGTGCCGTCGGAGACGAGTCGGGAGAGCACGGCGTCGGCCGCCGCCCTGAGGTCCGCGGGATCCGCGAGGTCTGCGTGGGTCATGCCCCCATGCAACCCGATGCCACCGACAGGAGGCGAATGGAGCCGACGGCCTGTGGATAACGTTATCCACAGGGGTCGCGGAGATCGCCTGGTCACTGCGACCGTCGACGCCATGAACGAGCACCGAGACTCTCAGGGCAACGCTAGTGGCGCACGGGACGGCGACGGGACGGGCGCGGCGGTTCCCGCCGGTTCCGCGCACCTGCCGGACGGCGCGGGCCGGATCGCCTCCCCCGACGAACAGATCACCCTCCGCGGTCCGGCCGAGCTGGCCGACTCCCTCCCCTATCTGCTGGGCTACCACCCTTCCGACTCCGTCGTCCTCGTGGCGCTGCACGGGCCCAACGGCCGCTTCGGCGGGCGGGTGAAGCTGGGCATTCCCGGCTCGCCGGGGGAGTGGGGCGGAACGGCGCGGCAACTCGCCGAATGTCTGATCGAGGGCAGCCGCCGGAGGGACGCGTGCCCCGACGGCATCGTCCTCTTCCTCTGCCGGGAACCGGGCACGGACCAGGACGGCCGGGCGGTGATGGAGCGGTTGCGGCCCTTCGCCCAGGAGCTGCGTACCGCGTGCGGCGCGCTGGACGTCCCGGTGTACGAGGCGCTCTGTATCTCCGGCGGCCGCCTTTGGTCCTACTGCTGTCCGGACGAGCGGTGCTGCCCGCCGGACGGTGCCGTGCTGGTCCCGCCCGGGACCTCGGTCCTCGCGGCGGCCGCCGCCTACGCCGGTGTGCGGTTGCGCGGCACCCAGCAGGAGATGGAGGCGAGGCTGGCACCGCTGCCGGAGCCGTGGGCGGGCCCGCAGTGCCGTGCCCTCGACGACGCGGCGGTAGAACTCGTCGAGCGCGTCGTGGTCGGCGGAATGGCGGCCAGGCGGCTCGGGGACGACACAATCGCCCTGGCCGGGATGCTGATGGACCGGCTCGCCGGGGCTCCGTCCGGCGGGAGTCCGGCCGCCGCCGACGCCGCTGACGACCGGCTGATCAGCCCCGACGAGGCGGCGTTCGTGATTCTCGGACTACAGGACCGCGAGACCCGTGACCGGGCCGCCGCGTGGATGGAGGGGCCGGAGGCGGAGCCCGCCGCGCGGCTGTGGCGGGCGCTGGCCAGGCGCTGCGTCCCGCCGTACGACGAGTACGCGGCGGCGCCGCTCGCCCTGGCGGGCTGGGTCGCCTGGGCCGGAGGTGACGAACCGGCCGCGCGGATCGCCCTCGGCGCGGCGCTGCGCAAGGACGCCGACTATGTCTTCGCGGTCCTGCTGCACCAGGCGTGCAACGAGGCCGTGGATCCGGAGCCGGTCCGGGAGTGGTTCCGGCGGGGCGGGGCCGAGCCCGGGAAGCGGACGGCGATCGAGGGGGTGACGCGGCCCCGGGGTACCGGTGCGGCGGGGCGCCGGTCCGTGCGCGGTCCGGGGCGAACGGCGGGCGGCCGGGTACGTCCGGCGGCCGGACGGCCGTCCGGCCGGGCCGAGCACTCGGGACGCCGACGCGGAGCGGCCGGAAGGACGGACCGGGGTACGGGCGGGACGGGCGGCCCGGGAAGCGGCCCGGCCCGGGAGACGGAGAGCGACGGCTGACGGCGGCGGTCCTCTGTCCGCGCCCGGACAGGCCGGGGCGGGGCTGCCCGGCTTCCCGGCCGGCGCCCCGCGAACCCGCCACGAGAGGGGCGGCCGAGCGGCGCGCGGAGCCGGGAGAGCCGCGGTACGGGCAGCGGCGGCGGCAGGCCGGTGGTGACTGTGACGCGGAAGAAGTCGTCCCCTCGTGCGCGGGGGTGTTCCGAAGCCGAAAGGAGTGTTTATCGTCAGGCAGACGACTATGATCACGGGCATGTCTCCCTACGACCCGTCGGCCTTTCCGCCCTTCGCCGTCACCGTCGATCTGGTCGTGCTCACCGTGCGCCGTCACCAGCTGTGCGCCCTCGTGGTGCGCCGGGGCGAGGCGCCCTTCCAGGGGCGGTGGGCGCTGCCCGGCGGCTTCGTACGGGGAGACGAGGACCTGGCGGCGGCCGCCGGGCGTGAGCTGGGCGAGGAGACCGGGTTGTGCGCCCACGACCCCGGGTCGCCGGTACCGGACGGCGGTGCCCATCTGGAACAGCTCGCCACCTACGGCGACCCCGGGCGCGACCCCAGGATGCGAGTAGTGAGCGTCGCCCATCTGGTGCTGGCGCCCGATCTGCCCGCGCCCAGGCCCGGGGGCGACGCGCACGGCGCGCGCTGGGCGGCCGTCGGTGATCTGCTCGACCCGGATCCCGCCGAATCCGTCGGCGCCCCGGAGGGCGACGACCAGACCCTGGCGTTCGACCACGCGCGGATTCTGGCGGACGGGGTGGAGCGAGCCCGGTCCAAGATCGAGTACTCGTCGCTGGCGACCGCCTTCTGTCCGCCGGAGTTCACGGTCGGCGAGCTGCGCCGGGTGTACGAGGCGGTCTGGGGTGTGGCCCTCGACCCCCGGAACTTCCACCGGAAGGTCACCGGCACTCCCGGCTTCCTGGTTCCGGCGGGCGGGACCACAACCCGACAGGGAGGGCGACCGGCGCAGCTGTTCCGGGCCGGTGGAGCCACCCTGCTCAATCCGCCCATGCTGCGCCCCGAGGTCTGACCGGACAGAGCCCCGCCCGGCCGAGCCGTGCCAGGGGTCGCACGCGGGGGCGCGGACCCGGAGCCCGGGAGTGCCGAGCCCGCGCGCCCTCTGCGAAAAGTGCGAAATATCCAGTTATCGTGCTGGGGCCCGCACGCCGCCGGGCGGCCCCGCCGCCCCTTCGTGGGAGACGCGATGCTCCAGGCCATCGGATTGACCAGCACCCCGGGGAAGAAGTCGTCCCCGGCGGTCGACGACCTCACCTTCGATGCCGCCCCCGGTGCGATCACGGCCCTGCTCGGCCCCGACGGGGCGGGCAAGACGACCGCGTTGCGGCTGATGCTGGAGCTGGAGCCCGGCCAAGGGGTCACGTACTACCGGGGAAACCGGCTCGGCGACATCGCGCATCCGGCCCGCGAGGTGGGCGCCCTGCTCGGCGACGTACCCGGCCATCCCGCCCGGACCGCCCGGGGGCAGCTGCGGATGCTCTGCGCGGCGGCCGGAGTGCCCCTGGCCCGCGCCGGTGAACTGCTGGAGGCGGTCGGACTGGCCGGAATGGCCGACGAGCGGCTCGGATCCCTCCCGCTCGCCATGGACCGCCGCCTCGGACTCGCCTCGGCGCTCCTCGGTGACCCCGGCACACTCCTCCTCGACGAGCCCGCGAAGGGACTCTCGCCCCGGGACCAGGGCTGGTTGTACGGAATGCTCCGGAGCCACGCCGACCGCGGGGGCACCGTCGTGTGCGCCGTCGCCGACCCCAAGGAGGCGGCCCGGATCGCGGACCATGTCGTCACCCTGGACGCGGGACGCCTCGTCGCCGACCAGGACGGCGCCGAGTTCGCCAGGACCCGGCTGCGGCCCCGGGTCTCCGTACGGACGCCGCACGCCGTCCGGCTGGCCGATGTGGTCCACCGGGAGGCCCGCGCGGCCCGGCGGTCGGTCGAGGTCGTCCCGGAGCCCGGCGGAGTGCTCTCCGTCTACGGAAGCAGCTGCGCCGAGGTGGGTGAGGCCGCCTTCCGGCACGGCGTCCTGGTCCACCGGCTCACCGACGAGACGGGCGACACCGCCCCCGCCTCCACCGGACCGTCCGCCCCCGTCGGCACCGAAGTGCCTGCCGAACCGGCCCGGCCGTCCCGGGCCCGCCGCTGGGCCGCCGCGGCGATCTCCGGGGCGCCGCCCGCGCCCCGGCCGGTGACGAGCCCCGTCCGCCCTCTCCGCTACGAACTGCACCGGATGTTCGGGGTGCGGACCGTATTCCGGATCGCGGGCGCGACCGTGCTGGTCTCCGTCGTGGCCGGTCTGCTGATGGCCCGCTCCGGAGGTACGTCGGTCGAAGCCGCCGTCGCGGCCCGGCCCGGCTATCTGCCGCTGCCGCCCGTCGCCTTCGCGGCCGGGCTCGTCGGGGCCCTCTCCTTCGGTGACGAGTACCGCTACCCGGCACTGGCCGCGGCGCGCGGCACCGTACCCCGACGGCTGGGGCTGCTGATCGCCAAGCTCACGGTCACCGCGGTCTGCGCCCTGGGGCTCATCGCACTGGTCGCGGCGGCCGGGTTCTGGGCCCTGCGGCTGGTCTACGGAGCGGAGGCGACCGTACCGCCGGGGCACTGGCCCGCCCTCGCCGCGGGCTGGGGCGGGCTCGCGGTCGGCAGCGCCTGGGCCGGTCTGCTCGCCGCCGGGATCTTCCGCTCCACCGCGGCGGGGGCCGCCGCCGTGCTGGCCGTGCCGGTCGTCGTCACCCCCCTGATGCGCCAGGCGCTGATCGTGCCCGCGGCGCGCTCCGTCGCCGGCCTGCCCGACCGGCTTCGCGAACTGGCCTGGGTACGGCTGCCCCACCAGGCCGACATCTGGCTGCTGTCCGCCGCCCGACTGCTGGCCCGCCCCGCCGGGGCGGCCCTGGCCCTCTCGCTGGCGGCCCTGGTCTGCGCGTACGCGGCCGTCCGGCTGCGCCGCAGGACCGCGTGGTGAGGGCGGCGGTCCGGGGCGCCGAGTGGCCCCGGACTCTCATGATGATCGGTTGAGCCGATCGACAGCACTCCGAGAAATGACCACTTCTATCCGATAAGTCGTCAATTGTGGGGGAAGCGCCGATCACCCTTTCGTGTGCTTTTCACCAAAGACCTCAAGGCCCGCGAAAGCCGCGCCGACAAAGGATGACGTGAGTACCCTTGCGCAGACCATGATGAACGCCCGCCCCGCCGACTCCGGCCTCGCCGGGCCGGGCGAACTCGACCGCTACCCCTACGGGGAGTCCCACACCGCCGACCGTGTCGCCCCTCCCGCCTGGGACGTTCCCGACACCGAGCTGGGGCGGGCCGGGCGCCGCGCGGCAGGCAGCCGCGGCCGTGGACTGCACGGCCAACTCGTTCAGCAGCTCGGTCAGATGATCGTCTCCGGTGACCTGGGCGCCGACCGCCCGCTCGTCCCGGAGGAGATCGGCCAGCGTTTCGAGGTCTCCCGTACCGTCGTCCGCGAGTCGCTGCGGGTCCTGGAGGCCAAGGGGCTGGTCAGCGCCCGCCCGAACGTCGGTACCCGGGTGCGGCCGGTCAGCGACTGGAACCTGCTCGACCCCGACATCATCGAGTGGCGCGCCTTCGGCCCGCAGCGGGACGACCAGCGCCGTGAGCTGTCCGAGCTGCGGTGGACCATCGAGCCGCTGGCCGCGCGGCTGGCCGCGGGCCACGGCCGGGAGGACGTCCAGCAGCGGCTCGCCGACATGGTGGAGATCATGGGGCACGCCCTCGCCCAGGGCGACGGCATCACCTACGCCCGGGCTGATGCCGAGTTCCACACCCTGCTCATCCAGCTCGCCGGCAACCGGATGCTGGAGCACCTCTCGGGGATCGTCTCCGCCGCCCTCCAGGTCTCCGGCGGTCCCGTCACCGGCTGTGACCGGCCGAACGACGTCTCCGTCACCCATCACGCCCGGATCGTCGACGCCCTGGCCGCCGGTGACTCCAACGGGGCCGAGACGGCCATGCGTCAACTGCTCATCGTCCACCCGGAGGTGGAGCGCGTCGTACCGGCGCCGCGTGAGCACTGAGCGCCCGGCCGCGGGGTCGGGCGTACGGAGGCGTACGCGCACCGTGCCCGTACGCGATCGTGCCGCCGGATTCCCCGCGAGTCCGGCGGCACGGTTGCGCGTAGAACATCCGATCTATACCTTTCACCCTTTTTGCGGTGTGACTCGGGCCACGTGGATTGGGCGTAACGCTCCTCGAAACCGTGCGATGACCTAAGAGGTGACAGCCGAGGAGGGAATACAGCAGCCGTCGACGGCGCTGTGCACTTCCGAGGTGTGTTCCGCCCGCGCCACCGGTACATCCGCAGCCCGGTGGTCGTCGGCTCCGGCCCGATCATGGGCTGAGCCGGAAGCCGTTTCCATCGTTCCGAGAGGTTGTTCGTGTCGGCCAGCACATCCCGTACGCTCCCGCCGGAGATCGCCGAGTCCGAATCTGTGATGGCGCTCATCGAGCGGGGAAAGGCTGATGGGCAGATCGCCGGCGATGACGTGCGGCGGGCCTTCGAGGCCGACCAGATTCCGCCAACCCAGTGGAAGAATGTACTGCGCAGCCTCAACCAGATCCTCGAGGAAGAGGGTGTGACGCTGATGGTCAGTGCCGCAGAGTCGCCCAAGCGCTCCCGCAAGAGCGTCGCTGCGAAGTCCCCCGCGAAGCGCACCGCCACCAGGACCGTCGCGGCCAAGACCGTCACGTCCAAGACCGTCGCCGCCACCTCGGCCCCGACGGCCGAGAGCGTCGACGCGCAGGCCGGTGACGAGACGACGACGCCCGCCAAGAAGGCCGCGGCCAAGAAGACCGCCGCCAAGAAGACGGCGGTGAAGAAGACCGCCGCCAAGAAGACCACGGCCAAGAAGACGGCGGCCAAGAAGGACTCCGACGAGCCGGCCGACGGCGAAGAGCTGCTCGACGACGTCCAGCCCGGCGGCAAGGACGAAGAAGAGGCCGAGGGCGAGAGCAAGGGCTTCGTCCTCTCGGACGAGGACGAGGACGACGCGCCCGCACAGCAGGTCGCGGTCGCCGGTGCCACCGCCGACCCGGTCAAGGACTACCTGAAGCAGATCGGCAAGGTCCCCCTGCTCAACGCCGAGCAGGAGGTGGAGCTGGCCAAGCGCATCGAGGCCGGTCTCTTCGCCGAGGACAAGCTGGCGAACTCCGACAAGCTGGCGCCCAAACTGAAGCGCGAGCTGGAGATCATCGCCGAGGACGGCCGCCGGGCCAAGAACCACCTCCTGGAGGCCAACCTCCGGCTCGTGGTCTCGCTCGCCAAGCGGTACACCGGCCGCGGCATGCTCTTCCTGGACCTGATCCAGGAGGGCAATCTGGGTCTCATCCGCGCGGTGGAGAAGTTCGACTACACCAAGGGCTACAAGTTCTCCACGTACGCCACCTGGTGGATCCGGCAGGCGATCACCCGGGCCATGGCCGACCAGGCCCGGACGATCCGTATCCCGGTGCACATGGTCGAGGTCATCAACAAGCTGGCCCGTGTCCAGCGCCAGATGCTCCAGGACCTGGGCCGTGAGCCCACCCCGGAGGAGCTGGCCAAGGAACTCGACATGACCCCCGAGAAGGTCATCGAGGTGCAGAAGTACGGCCGTGAGCCGATCTCCCTGCACACTCCGCTGGGTGAGGACGGCGACAGCGAGTTCGGCGATCTGATCGAGGACTCCGAGGCCGTCGTACCCGCCGACGCCGTCAGCTTCACGCTCCTCCAGGAGCAGTTGCACTCCGTGCTCGACACGCTTTCCGAGCGCGAGGCCGGTGTGGTCTCCATGCGCTTCGGCCTCACCGACGGGCAGCCGAAGACGCTGGACGAGATCGGCAAGGTCTACGGGGTGACCCGTGAGCGGATCCGTCAGATCGAGTCCAAGACCATGTCGAAGCTGCGCCACCCGTCGCGCTCGCAGGTCCTGCGCGATTACCTCGACTGAGCTGCCTGAGCTGCCTGACCTGCCCGATCTGTTTGACGGTGAGTGGCGGCGGCTGACGGCGTCCGACGGGTTTCCGTGCCGGGGTGACCCGGTGCGTCCGTCGGTCCGTACGGCTATGAGGGCCCGCCTTCCGGAAGGGAGGCGGGCCCTCACCGTTTTTCACGGGCGGGGCCGCCGGTGGGACGGGAGGGCCGCGTCCGGGGTGTCGTACGAACGTGTGTCCGTCAGCGTCATGGGGCGCTGGGGTGCGCTCGGCCGTCCACTGGCTGACGCTGAGTGGACGTCACTCACGCTGAGTCAGGAGACCGTATGCGCCCTCTTCTCGTCCGAGCCCTGACCGGAACGCTCGCCCTCGCTGCCGCCGGGGTTCTGCCGCCCCTGGTGAAACCCACCTCCGCCGTGGCCGACAGCGTTGTCGTGGGCGGATTCCCGGTGAAGGTGTCGGATACCCCCTGGGTCGTCGCGCTCGCCAGCCGTGACCGGTTCGGAGGAACGCGCTCGGGCCAGTTCTGCGGCGGTGTCGTGATCGCTCCGACGAAGGTCATGACGGCGGCGCACTGCCTGAGCCGGACCGTGCTCGGCGGGGACGTCTCCCAGGTGAAGGATCTCCGGGTGATCGCCGGGCGGACCGAGCTGACCTCTTCCGACGGCCGGGAGATTCCGGTGAGCGACAGCCGGGTGTCGCCCGCGTACAACCCGCTGACGAACGGTTCCGACCTGGCCGTGCTGACTCTGGCGGATTCGCTGCCGGCGGAATCGGTGATCCCGGTGGCGCCCGAGGGGGACCAGGCGTACGTCCCGGGGACGGCGGCGAAGGTCTACGGCTGGGGGGACACGGAGGGCAACGGAAGGTATGCCACGGCGCTCCGGGCGGCCGATGTGACCGTACTGGCCGACCGCAACTGCCAGACGGCCTATCCCGGGGGCCTGGGCGGCCGCTACGACGCCGCGACGATGGTCTGTGCGGGAGACACCCGGGGTGGCCGTGACGCCTGCCAGGGGGACAGTGGAGGGCCGCTGGTGGCCCGGGGGAAGCTGATCGGTCTGGTGTCCTGGGGGAGCGGCTGCGGGCGGGCCGACAGCCCCGGGGTCTACACCCGGGTATCGGCGGTGCCGCTGCCGTAGCCGATCGGGGCCACCGGGCCGGTGGTGGCCCGGTGGGAGGACGAGAGCGGGCGGTCGACCCCTGTCGGTGAGGGGTGACCGCCCGTCGGCCGATCCTGGACCGGCCATCGCTCGTCGTGGATGTGAGGTGTCAGTGATCCTCTTGCCCGGCACCGGCCGGCACGGCCGTGAGTCGGTCGGTCTCATCCTGTATTTCCGCGGCGATCTTCTTGAGTTCCGGCTCGAACTTGCGACCGTGGTGGGCGCAGAAGAGCAGTTCACCGCCGCTGGTCAGCACGACGCGCAGGTATGCCTGGGCGCCGCAGCGGTCGCAGCGGTCAGCGGCCGTCAGCGGGCTCGCGGGTGTCAGAACAGTAGTCACGTCGCCTCTTCTCTAGCTCGACGAGCTGTCGTACCAGGGTCAACATCCAACCAGCCCGAAAACGTTCCCGCTCGGGGCTTTTCCTCGAAAGTTCCTCCCGAGGGGGCTGTCTGCTACCAGGTGGCGGCGAATGAGCCGTATTGCTGTGCTCTACGGGTTTCGCGTTGCTTGTCTCGTTTGGCCCTCCCGGCTTGGTTGCCGGTGTTCATGAGGACGTGCCCGGAGCCTAAATGGTTCATGCCTGGAAGGGAACGTGATGTTCACGTCACCCCATCAGGCTATCGAACGTTCGTGCGATGATGGCGAGGGGTTAGAAAACGCGAGGGTGGCGTTACATCGGCTCTATCAGGGCTCGGTACCCTCTGACCGGCGACCGACGCCGGGCCCGTACCCCTCCGGGCCACATTTGAAATTCAGCGAGGAGCGAACCGCGTGACCGCCGAAACGTCCGTGCCGTCCACAGCTTTGCTGACAGCGGAGCGTGACGGCTCCAACTACACAGCGCGGCACCTGCTCGTCCTCGAAGGTCTCGAAGCCGTCCGCAAGCGTCCCGGAATGTATATCGGCTCCACGGACAGCCGCGGCCTGATGCACTGCCTCTGGGAGATCATCGACAACTCCGTCGACGAGGCGCTCGGCGGCCACTGCGACCACATCGAGGTGATCCTGCATGACGACGGCTCGGTCGAGGTGCGGGACAACGGCCGGGGCATCCCCGTCGACGTGGAGCCGAAGACCGGGCTCTCCGGGGTCGAGGTCGTGATGACCAAGCTGCACGCGGGCGGCAAGTTCGGCGGCGGCTCGTACGCCGCCTCCGGCGGTCTGCACGGTGTCGGCGCCTCCGTGGTGAACGCCCTCTCGGCCCGGCTCGACGTCGAGGTGGACCGCAATGTCACGCACTCGATCAGCTTCCGCCGCGGAGTGCCCGGCATCTTCACCGAGCAGGGGCCCGACGCCCCCTTCGACCCGGCGAACGGACTCCGCAAGGGCAAGCGCGTCCCCAAGAACCGCACCGGCACCAGGGTGCGCTACTGGGCCGACCGGCAGATCTTCCTCAAGGACGCCAAGCTGTCGCTGGACCACCTCCACCAGCGCGCCCGCCAGACCGCCTTCCTCGTCCCCGGTCTCACCATCGTCGTCCGCGACGAGCGGGACCTGGAGGGCGAGGGCAAGAGCCAGGAGATCTTCCGCTTCGACGGCGGCATCAGCGAGTTCTGCGAGTACCTGGCGCAGGACAAGGCGGTCTGCGACGTCCTGCGGCTGACCGGGCAGGGCACCTTCAAGGAGACCGTCCCGGTTCTCGACGACCGGGGGCACATGACCCCGACCGAGGTCACCCGGGAACTCGGGGTCGACATCGCCCTGCGCTGGGGTACGGGGTACGACAGCACCGTCCGGTCCTTCGTGAACATCATCGCCACGCCCAAGGGCGGAACGCACGTCACCGGTTTCGAGCGTTCCGTGACCAAGACGATGAACGAGGTCCTCCGCTCCGCCAAGCTGCTGCGTGTCGCCGAGGACGACATCGTCAAGGACGACGCCCTCGAAGGGCTCACCGCCGTCGTCACCGTACGGCTCGCCGAGCCGCAGTTCGAGGGGCAGACGAAGGAGGTGCTGGGCACCTCGGCGGCCAACCGGATCGTGGCCAATGTGGTGGCCAAGGAGCTGAAGGCGTTCCTCACCTCCACCAAGCGCGATGCCAAGGCGCAGGCCAGGGCCGTGCTGGAGAAGGCCGTGGCCGCCGCCAGGACCCGGATCGCGGCCCGTCAGCACAAGGAGGCGCAGCGCCGGAAGACGGCGCTGGAGACCTCGTCGCTCCCCGCCAAGCTCGCTGACTGCCGCAGCGACGACGTGGAGCGGAGCGAGCTGTTCATCGTCGAGGGGGACTCCGCGCTCGGTACCGCCAAGCTCGCCCGGAACAGTGAGTTCCAGGCGCTGCTGCCGATCCGGGGCAAGATCCTCAACGTCCAGAAGTCCTCCGTCTCCGACATGCTGAAGAACGCCGAGTGCGGGGCGATCATCCAGGTCATAGGAGCGGGCTCGGGCCGGACCTTCGACCTCGACGCGGCCCGGTACGGGAAGATCGTGCTGCTGGTGGACGCCGATGTCGACGGCGCCCACATCCGCTGTCTGCTGCTCACGCTCTTCCAGCGGTACATGCGGCCGATGGTGGAGGCGGGGCGGGTCTTCGCGGCCGTTCCGCCGCTGCACCGGATCGAGCTGGTCCAGCCGAAGAAGGGCCAGGACAAGTACGTCTACACCTACTCGGACAACGAGCTGCGGCAGACCCTGCTGGAGTTCCAGCGCAAGAACATCCGCTTCAAGGACTCCGTGCAGCGGTACAAGGGTCTGGGCGAGATGGACGCCGACCAGCTGGCGGAGACCACGATGGACCCGAGGTACCGGACGCTGCGCCGGATCAACATCGGCGATCTGGAGGCCGCGGAGACGGTGTTCGACCTGCTGATGGGGAACGAGGTGGCCCCCCGCAAGGAGTTCATCACCAGCTCGGCGGCGACGCTGGACCGCTCGCGTATCGACGCCTGAGCGGCGGTCCCGGGGTCGCTCCCGTGCCGTTTCCGGGGCGGTACGCGCGAGACGCGCGGATGTCGGGCGCCCGCGGTCCGAGACCGCTGGCCTGATCGAGGGCGATGGCCGGGGAGGCCGTGCCCACCCGGGGGTGGAGTCGAGAACTCCACCCCCGAGCCGATACCTCGGCCGGGGCCCGCTCCGTAGCATCGAAGCGACGGAAGGGGGACGCCGTGATCACCGGAAAAGCCATGAGGTGGCCCGGGCGGGAGGCGCTGTCCGAGCTGGGCGTGCCGCGCTCGCAGATCGTGCTCGATGTCGTGCTGCTGGGGTCGCTGGCGACCTGGGCGCTCTCCAGCGCCTACACCTCCGCCGGCCTCCACGGCTGGTGGCTGCTCTTTCCCGTGGCCGCGCTGCTGGTGGGCGCGGGCGCGGTCTGCGGGCTGCGCCGGACCACGCGGGACCGGAGGCTGGCGGTCTCCATGGGGCTGATCGTCGTGCTGGGCGGTATGGGATGGGCTTCGTACGTGGTGGGTACGGATGTCATGGCGGCGGTGCTGTGGATATCGGGCGCGGCCCTGGCGCTGGAGCGGTTGCCGCTCCTGATCGGGCTGCTGATGGCCGTGCCCCTCGCGTCCTCCTTCGCGATACAGGTGCCGGAAGCCGATGCGCTGGGGACCGCGATCACCATGGCGGGCATCGTGTTCGGCGGTTGTGCCCTGCGGCTCGATGCCCAGGCCCGGGGGGCGGGGTTCCGGCTGCTGGCCCAGGAGCGGGCGGCTCGGGAGGCCGAGGCGGTGTCGGCGGCGCTCGCGGAGCGGGCCCGGATAGCCCGGGAGATCCATGATGTGCTGGCACACAGTCTCTCCGCGCAGCTCGTTCACTTGGAGGCCGCGCGGATCCAGATCGAACGCGGCCCCGAGGGTGCTTTCCGCGACGAGATATTGGAGCGGGTGACGGCGGCCCGGGGGATGGCCCGGAGCGGGCTGGCGGAGACCCGTCAGGCGCTGTCGGCACTGCGGGGCGAGCTGACCCCGGTGGAGGACTATCTCCGGGAGATCGCCGCGGAGGGCGGTGCGGACACCGTGGTGACGGGGGAGCGGCTGGCGATGGCTCCCGAGGTCTCACAGGCGGTGCGGCGGGTGGCGCAGGAGGCGCTGACCAACGCCAGGAAGCATGCTCCCGGCGGCCGGGTGCGGCTGCTGCTCGCCTATGAGGCGGGCGGGGTGCGGCTGGAGATACGGGACTCGGGGCCCGCTGTCCACAGCTGCGAGCTGAGTCGATCGGGTTCCGGCTACGGTCTGCTGGGGATGCGGGAACGGGCGGAATTGCTCGGCGGCACCCTGGAGGCGGGGCCGGAAGGGGCCGGATTCCTGGTGCGGTTGAGGGTGCCCGCCTGTACCGATGACGCACTGACGGAGCAAGGGGCGCGGATCGGGGCGCCGGAAGGGGCGGGGGCGTGGAGAGTAGCGCCGGGATGGTGACACCGGGTGAGCCCGGAGCCGAGGGCGGCCAAGGGCTCGGAGACAGCCGGGAATCCAGAGATGGTCGTGATGGCTTCGGCGGCCGGGGCGATCGGGCCGGCCGAAGTGGTGGCGACGGCGCCGGTGCGGAGAAGCTGCGGGTGGTCGTCGCCGATGACCAGGCGGTGGTCCGGGAGGGGATTGTGATGCTCCTCGGGTTGCTGCCGGGAATCGAGGTCGTCGGGGCGGCGAGAGACGGGGAGGAGGCGATCGATCTGGTGGCCGGGCTGGCTCCCGATGCCGTGCTGATGGACCTCCGGATGCCGCGTTGCGACGGTGTGGAGGCGACGCGACGGATCCGGGAGGAGTATCCCGGCACGCAGGTGGTGGTGTTGACGACCTATGCCGATGACGATTCGCTCTTCCCCGCCCTGCGGGCCGGGGCCCGGGGCTATCTGACCAAGGACGCGGAGGGCGAGGAGATCGTCCGGGCCGTCCGGGATGTGGTGGCGGGGAGAGCGGGGCTCTCACCGGAGGTGCAACAGCGGCTGCTGGAGCGGGTGACATCGGTACCGGAGCCTGCGACGCCGAGGTTGCCGGACGGTCTGACCGGGCGCGAGGGCGAGGTACTGGCGCTGATCGCGGACGGCCTCAGCAATACGGAGATCGCCCGGCGGCTGCATATCTCGGCAGCCACGGTGAAGACCCATATCAACAACCTCTTCGCCAAGGCGGGGCTGCACGACCGGGCCCAAGCGGTCCGTTACGCCTACCGGACAGGGCTGGTCCGCCCACCGGAGGCAGGGGTCGGTTAGCCGGGAAGAAGTCCGGAAGGAGCCTGGATGGGAGGGGGCCGGATGCCGGGGCGGGTCTGGCGCCGGAGGACGAGGGATGGGGAAAGCCCGGAGGGCCCCGGGAACCTGATGGGGCCGGGGCCGGAGGGAGGGGTCAGGTGCTGGTGGGGGACCAGAGGTAGCGGTGTTCGGGGCGGCCGGTTTCGCCGTACTTGAGGCTCAGACGGACCCGGTTGGCGCGTTCCAGGAGCTTCAGATAGCGCTGGGCGGTCTGGCGGCTGATTCCGGCCTCGTCGGCGATCTCCTGGGTGGAGAGGGGGCCTTCGGCGGCCATCAGGACCCGCCGTACGACCTCGGCCGTTGTGCGGGAGTGGCCCTTGGGGAGGTCCGGGGCGACCGCTCCGGCGGAGAGCGCTCCGAAGATCCGGTCCACCTCGGCCTGTTCGGCCTGGCCGCCGCGGCGCAGGGCGCGACGGAGACCGGCATATGCCTCCAGTTTGCTGCGGAGGCCCGCGAAGTTGAACGGTTTCACCAAGTACTGGAGGGCACCATGGCGCATCGCTGCCTGGACGGTGGCCACATCACGGGCCGCCGTCACCATGATCACGTCGGTCTGACGGCCGAGCCTGCGGAGTTCGCGGACGACCGCGAGGCCGTTGCCGTCCGGCAGATAGTGGTCCATCAGGACCAGGTCCACCGGGGCGTCGGTAATGGCCGCGACGGCTTCGGCCGCCGAATGAGCGGTGGCGGCCACCCGGAAGCCGGGCACCTTGGCGACATAGGCGGCGTTGATCCCGGCGACCCGGATGTCGTCGTCCACGACGAGGACGTCGATGGTGCCCTCGGTGGCCTGTGGGCCGGTCTCGGTGGTGGTTGTGCCGGTCATCGCACCTCCCCGGTGACGGCATGGACGGGCTCGCCCGGATCGCCGGGCTCGGACAGTTCGGAGAGCGCCTCGGGAAGAACCACGATGAACTCGGCGCCGCCGCCCGGTGCTTCGCGAACCTCGGTATGGCCGCCCTGGCGTTCCGCGAGTCTGCGGACCATCGCCAGTCCCAGCCCCCGCTTGCCGTGCAGGGGCAGTTCCTTGGTGGACCAGCCCTCGGTGAAGATCAGCTCCCGGCGCTCGGGGGGAACTCCCGGGCCGCTGTCGGTGATCCGCAGAACGGCCGTGCTGCCCTCGGCGTACAACTCGACCTCGATCCAGGCGTCCTCGGAGCCGCCGGCGGCGTCCATCGCGTTGTCCACGAGATTGCCCACCACGGTGACCAGTTCACGGGGCTCCACGACCCGGTCGGGCAGCAGGGTCTCCGGGGCGATGGTCAGGGACACGCCCCGCTCGGCGGCCACCGTCGCCTTGCCGACCAGCAGCGACGCCACCAGGGGGTCATGGACCTTCTCGGTGACCTGCTCCGCGGTGGCCCGGTGCACTCCGACCACCTCGGTCACGAACTCCACCGCCTCCTCGTGCATCTCCAACTCCAGCAGCCCCAGCAGGGTATGCAGTCGGTTGGCGTGTTCATGGTCCTGGGCACGCATGGCGTCTATCAGGCCGCGAGTGGAGTCCAGCTCACGGCCGAGGCGTTCCAGCTCCGTACGGTCGCGGAGGGTGGCCACGGCGCCGCCGTCGTCGGTCGGCATCCGGTTGGCGATCAGTACCCGGTGTCCCCGGACCGTCACCAGATCCACCCCGGTGACCCGGCCGGTCAGTACATCGACGGTGCGGCCCTCGCCCAGGACCTGCTCCAGGGGCAGGCCCTTGCCGTCGGTCTCCAGACCGAGCAGCCGCTGCGCCTCGTCGTTCATCAGCCGGACCCGGCCGGAGGCGTCCAGCGCCACCACACCCTCGCGGATGCCGTGGAGCATCGCCTCCCGTTCGGCGAGCAGGGCCGAGATATCGGAGAAGGCCAGATCGTGGGTCTGCCGCTGGAGCCTGCGCGAGATCAGGTAGGCGGCGATCGCCCCGGCGGCCAGCGCCCCGCCCGCATAGGCCACTAGGCCGGGGATCGCCGAGAACAGCCGGTCGCGGACGCTGTCGTACTCGATACCGACGGAGACCGCGCCCACGATCTCGCCATCGTTGTTCCGCAGCGGTACCTTGCCGCGGGCCGAGCGGCCGAGTGTGCCGCTGTCGATCTCCATCACCTCGCGCCCGGCGAGCGGGGCACTGGGGTCGGTGGAGACGACATAGCCGATCTCCTCCCGGGAGGTATGCGACCAGCGGACTCCGCTCAACCCCATGACGACGATGTACTCGGCGCCGGTGGCCTTGCGGATCCGCTCCGCCTCGGCCTGGATCGGGCCGTCGACGGTGGGACGGCTGGTGGTGAGCAGCTCCGCGATCTCCGGAGAGGCGGTGGTCTGCGCGATCGCCAGGGCCCGGCGCATCGCCTGGTCGTCCAGCTGGGCACTGAGCGGGGCCAGGAAGAGGCCGGTGGCCAGGATCGTGACCCCGGTGGCGATCAACAGCTGCATCAGCAGGACCTGCGAAAACACCCGCTGGGGCCAGCCGAGGCGGCGCCGACGGGGCGGCGGGGGCAGGTCGATGCTCATGGAAAGAAACGGTACGGGGCGGGGGGCCTTTCCGGAAACGTAACTCTGCGTCACCGATTTCGGGGCCGGTGACGGGGCCGGTGGCCGGTGGGCGGGGTGGTCCCGGGCGGATTCGCCCCCGTCCCGCCTCCTATGCTGGGCGGCCGGGACGGGCTCGGTGGGCCGGACCGCCGGGGCCGCCGGGTCGGGATCCCGCTGCCCGGGAGCGGGCCCCGCCCCGTCCTGGAGAGGGCCCGGCCCGTCCGGGCCACCCGGGGTCCGGGCCGTCATGGTCCGGGGCTGCTGACGAGACCGTTGCCGCTCCCTGCGGGGAGTGGGAGAAAGCGCAGGTGACCGGCGCGTGAGTGCGATCGATCCGAGCGACCTGATCGATCCGGGGAGTGCGGCCGAGGCCGTGGCCCCGCCGACTGGGGCGGGAGGGATTCCCGTACTGGTGCTCGCCGGGTTCCTCGGTTCGGGGAAGACGACCCTGCTCAATCATCTGCTGCGGGGCTCCCGGGGCACCCGGATCGGGGCGATCGTCAATGACTTCGGTTCGATCGAGATCGATGCCATGACCGTCGCCGGACAGCTCGGTGACTCCACGGTCTCCCTGGGCAACGGCTGTCTCTGCTGTGCGGTCGACGCGACCGAGCTGGATGTCTTCCTCGACCGGCTCACCCGGCCCGAGGCCCGGCTCGATGTGATCGTGATCGAGGCCAGTGGGCTGGCGGAGCCGCAGGAACTGGTGCGGATGCTGCTCGCCAGCGACAACCGGCGGATCGTCTACGGGGGGCTGGTGGAGGTCGTGGACGCGGCCGAGTTCCCGGCGACCCGGGAGCGGCATCCGGAGCTGGACCGTCATCTGGGCGTCGCCGATCTGGTGGTGCTCAACAAGACCGACCGGGTCGCGGCGGCGGAGTCGGCCCGGCTGCGGCAGACCATCGCCCCCCTGCTGGGGCGCGGGGCGGTCGTGGTGGAGGCGGTACACGGGCGGGTCGACCCCGAGCTGTTCTTCGAGCGCCGCCCGGCCGCCGAGCGGGTCGGCCAGCTCGCCTTCGACGATCTCGTCGCCGAGGAGGAGGCCCGGGACGGCCGGGGCGGCGATCACGGGACGCATCTGCACGCCGCCTACGAGTCCCTCTCCTTCACGGCCCGCGAGCCGCTGCACCCCCGGCGGCTGCTGGATCTGCTGGACTCCCGTCCCGCAGGCCTCTACCGGATCAAGGGCTTTGTGGACTTCGGGCCCGCCGACCCCGAGCACCGGTACACGGTCCATGCCGTGGGGCGTTTCCTCCGGTTCGTTCCCGAGCCCTGGCCCCGGGGTGCCGAGCGGCTGACCCAGCTGGTGCTGATCGGCTCCGGTATCGACGGCCCGGCGCTGGAGCGGGGGCTTGCCGCCGCCCGGACCACGGACCGGGACCCGGCCCCGGACGAGACCAGTATGTGGGGCGTGCTGCGGTACGTACCGGCGCCGGTGGACTCCTCGGACGGCGAAGGCGACGACGAAGACGAAGAGGCGGAGGGCCGGTCGGAGGACGGGTGGGCGGAGCCTTCCGGCGACTCCTTCGCGGGCGGCCGTGCAGGGGACTACGGAGGCGATGACGAGTCCGGCGGCTACGAGGATCCGCCCGCCGGCTTCGAAGAGCCCTGGCCCGACGCGTATGAAGCACTGGACGAAGTACCGGATGAAGCACCGGACGCGGAGCCGGAGAGCCCTGGAGGCCCCGAGGGGCTCGGCGTAAGGGTCCCCGGGCCCCGGGGCGCGTAGGAATCAGGGGCACCGGGCGGCAAAACGGCGCCGGGGGCGGCGATCCCGATGGAACACCGCCCCCGGCGCCGGAGGCTCAGCGGAGCGGGCCCGCCAGGACCGCGACCGCGGAGGTGCCGGGGGTGCCCGAGCCGTCGCGGCGCGGATCCGGGTCCGGCAGTTCGGCGGGCGCGCCGTTCTTCTGCGAGGCGAGCGCCGGGGCGCCGCCCGCCCAGGCCAGCAGCAGTACGTCCTCGCCCTTCAGGAACCGCTGGCAGCGGACTCCGCCCGTCGCCCGGCCCTTGCGGGGGTACTGGTCGAACGGGGTCAGCTTGACCGTACTGAACGAGTCGTCCAGCGCGCCGGTCGACCCGGCGGCCGTGAAGACCACCGCGTCCTCGGCCGGGTCGACGGCGGTGAAGGAGAGCACCCGGGCGTCCTGGCCCAGCTTGATCCCGGCCATGCCGCCCGCGGCCCGGCCCTGCGGCCGGACCTGCGACGCCTGGAAGCGGAGCAGCTGGGCGTCGGAGGCGATGAAGACCAGGTCCTCCTCGCCGGTGCGCAGCTCCCTGCCGCCGACGATCCGGTCGCCGTCCCTGAGGGCCATCACCTCCAGCTCGTCCTTGTTCGCCGGATAGTCCGGCACGACCCGCTTGACCACGCCCTGGAGGGTGCCGAGGGCGAGTCCGGGCGAGTCCTCGGCGAGCGTCGTCAGACAGATCACGCTCTCCCCGGCCGCCAGCGACAGGAACTCGGCGAGCGGCGCGCCTCCCGACAGGTTCGGCGCGGACGCGGTCGGCGGAAGCTGCGGCAGATCGATCACGGCGAGCCGCAGCAGTCGTCCGGCGGACGTCACCACACCCACATCGGCCCGCGCGGTCGCCAGAACGGCGGAGACGATCAGGTCGTGCTTGGTCCGCCGCCCACCCGGCTCGGGGAGCGGATCGCCGGTCGCGGTCCTGGCCAGCAGCCCCGTCGAGGAGAGCAGGACCCGGCAGGGGTCGTCCGCGACCTCCAGCGGCACCGCGGCGACCTGGACGGCCGCCGACTCCAGCAGGACGGTCCGCCGCTCGGTGCCGTACTTCTTGGCCACCGCCGCCAGTTCGGCGGAGACCATCTTGCGCAGCTCGGCGTCGGAATCCAGGATCCGGGTCAGCTCCTCGATCTCGGCCGTCAGCCGGTCCCGCTCGGACTCCAGCTCGATCCGGTCGAACTTGGTGAGCCGCCGCAGCGGGGTGTCGAGGATGTACTGCGTCTGGATGTCGGAGAGGGAGAAGCGGTCCATCAGGCGTTCCTTGGCCTGGGCCGAGTTCTCGCTGGAGCGGATCAGCCGGATGACCTCGTCGATGTCGACGAGGGCGACCAGCAGGCCCTCCACCAGGTGCAGCCGGTCGCGCCGCTTGCCCCGGCGGAACTCGCTGCGCCGCCGCACCACGGTGAAGCGGTGGTCGAGATAGACCTCCAGCAGCTCCTTCAGCCCCAGGGTCAGCGGCTGGCCGTCGACCAGGGCCACATTGTTGATACCGAAGGACTCCTCCATCGGCGTCAGCTTGTAGAGCTGTTCGAGGACGGCCTCCGGCACGAAGCCGTTCTTGATCTCGATGACCAGCCGCAGGCCGTGGGCGCGGTCGGTGAGGTCCTTGACGTCCGCGATGCCCTGGAGCTTCTTCGCGTTCACCAGGTCCTTGATCTTGGCGATCACCTTCTCCGGGCCGACCGTGAACGGCAGTTCCGTGACGATCAGGCCCTTGCGCCGGGGGGTGACGTCCTCCACGGTCGCGGTGGCCCTGATCTTGAAGGTGCCGCGGCCCTTCTCGTAGGCGTCGCGGACGCCCGCCAGTCCCACGATCCGGCCGCCGGTGGGCAGGTCGGGCCCGGGGACGAACCGCATCAGGGTCTCCAGGTCGGCGCCCGGATGACGGATCAGATGACGGGCCGCGGCGACGACCTCGCCCAGGTTGTGCGGCGGCATGTTGGTCGCCATGCCGACCGCGATCCCGGAGGCGCCGTTGACCAGCAGATTGGGGTACGCGGCGGGGAGCGCCACCGGCTCCCGCTCCTGGCCGTCGTAGTTGGGGGTGAAGTCGACCGTGTCCTCGTCGATGGACTCGGTCATCAACGATGTGGCGTCCGCCATCCGGCACTCGGTGTACCGCATGGCGGCCGGGGGGTCGTCGTTGCCGAGAGAGCCGAAGTTCCCGTGGCCGTCGACGAGGGGGAGCCGCATGGAGAACGGCTGCGCCATCCGGACCAGCGCGTCGTAGATGGACTGGTCTCCGTGGGGGTGGAGCCGGCCCATCACCTCGCCGACGACCCGGGCGCACTTGACGTACCCCCGGTCGGGGCGGAGCCCCATCTCGTTCATCTGGAAGACGATGCGGCGCTGGACCGGCTTCATGCCGTCCCGGGCGTCGGGCAGCGCACGGGAGTAGATGACCGAGTACGCGTACTCGAGGAAGGAGCCCTGCATCTCGTCGACGACGTCGATATCGAGGATCCGCTCCTCGAAATCATCGGGCGGCGGGGTTTTGGTGCTGCGGCGGGCCATCGCGGCTCCTGCTCCTTCACGGCCGGGCGGGGATCTGACGCCGACCATTGTGGACCGTGGCACCGACAACCCCGACCACCGGCCGTCGAACACGCCCGCGGCCCCCGGCCCGTCCGGCGGTCCGGGGCGTCCGCCGGGCGCACCCCGGGGCACGCCCGCGCACCGGGACTTCGCCCAGCGCGAACCCCGAAGGCGCCCGGAACTTCGCCAGGTGTCAGCCCGCTTGCATACAGTGGCAGTCCTGGGGGGACCAGCAACAGCAGCGCGATCGAAGGGACGTACATGCCCATGGGTCACACGGCCACAGAGCAGGCCGGTTCGGGCGGCCTCACAGCGACGGAGCACCGCCTGGCGAACGGCCTGCGCGTGGTGCTCTCCGAGGACCATCTGACCCCGGTCGCCGCGGTCTGTCTCTGGTACGACGTGGGCTCGCGCCACGAGGTCGCGGGCCGTACCGGCCTGGCCCACCTCTTCGAGCACCTGATGTTCCAGGGGTCGAAGCAGGTGCAGGGGAACGGTCACTTCGAACTGGTGCAGGGCGCGGGCGGCTCCCTCAACGGCACCACCAGCTTCGAGCGCACCAACTACTTCGAGACGATGCCCGCCCACGAGCTGGAGCTGGCGCTCTGGCTGGAGGCCGACCGGATGGGCTCCCTGCTGGCCGCCCTCGACGACGAGTCGATGGAGAACCAGCGGGACGTGGTGAAGAACGAGCGCCGCCAGCGGTACGACAACGTGCCGTACGGCACCGCGTTCGAGAAGCTGACGGCCCTCGCGTACCCGGAGGGCCATCCTTACCACCACACGCCGATCGGCTCCATGGCCGATCTGGACGCGGCGACCCTGGAGGACGCCCGCGCGTTCTTCCGTACCTACTACGCGCCGAACAACGCGGTGCTGTCGGTCGTCGGGGACATCGACCCCGAGCGGACCCTGGCCTGGGTGGAGAAGTACTTCGGCTCGATCCCCGGCCACGACGGCAAGCAGCCGCCGCGCGACGGGTCGCTGCCGGACGTCATGGGGCGGCAGCTCCGCGAGGTCGTCGAGGAGGACGTCCCGGCCCGTGCCCTGATGGCGGCCTACCGGCTGCCGCACGACGGCACCCGCGAGTGCGACGCCGTCGACGTGGCGCTGACCGTGCTCGGCGGCGGTGAATCGTCCCGGCTGCACAACCGGCTGGTCCGCCGGGACCAGACCGCCGTCGCGGCCGGGTTCGGACTGCTGCGGCTGGCGGGGGCCCCGTCGCTGGGCTGGCTGGACGTGAAGACGTCCGGCGGGGTCGAGGTGGCCGGGATCGAGGCGGCCGTCGACGAGGAGCTGGCCCGGTTCGCCGCCGAGGGGCCGACGCCGGAGGAGATGGAGCGGGCCCAGGCCCAGCTGGAGCGGGAGTGGCTGGACCGGCTCGGTACGGTCGCGGGCCGCGCCGACGAACTCTGCCGGTACGCGGTGCTCTTCGGCGACCCGCAGCTGGCGCTCACCGCCGTCGGGCGGGTGCTCTCGGTCACCGCCGACGAGGTCCGCGAGGTGGCCGCTGCCCGGCTGCGCCCGGACAACCGGGCCGTGCTGGTGTACGAGCCGGTGCCCGGCGCCGACGCGGAGAACGAGACCGACCACGACGCAGAAGAGGGGGCGGACAAGTGACCGACGCCGCCGAGCCGCTGACCACGATGGACTTCCACCCCCGGCCCGCCTCCGGGGTGCCCACCCCCTGGGCGTTCCCCGCCCCGGACCGCGGCACGCTCCCCAACGGGCTGACCGTGCTCCGCTGCCACCGCCCCGGCCAGCAGGTGGTGGCCGTGGAGATCAACCTCGACGCCCCGCTCGGAGCCGAGCCCGAAGGGCTCGACGGGGTCGCCACGATCATGGCCCGGGCCCTGTCGGAGGGGACCGACAAGCGGTCCGCCGAGGAGTTCGCGGCCGAGCTGGAGCGCTGCGGCGCGACCCTCGACGCCCATGCCGACCACCCCGGCGTCCGGGTGTCGCTGGAGGTGCCGGTCTCCCGGCTGCCGAAGGCCCTCGGGCTGCTCGCGGAGGCGCTGCGCGGTCCCGCCTTCGACGACGGAGAGGTCAAGCGGCTGGTCCGGAACCGGCTGGACGAGATCCCGCACGAGCAGGCCAACCCGGGCCGCCGCGCGGCCAAGGAGCTGTACCGCCGGCTCTTCCCGGCCGGGCTGCGGATGTCCCGCCCCCGGCAGGGGACGGAGGAGACGGTGGCCCGGATCGACTCCGCCGCCGTCCGGGCCTTCTACGAGGCCCATGTCCGGCCCGCCACCGCCACGGCGGTCGTGGTCGGCGATCTGACCGGGATCGACCTGGACGCCGTCCTCGCCGACACCCTCGGCGCCTGGCAGGGCGACGGGGCCGAGCCCCGGGCCCGGGAGGAGATCTCCGCCGACGACACGGGTCGGATCGTGATCGTGGACCGGCCGGGCGCCGTCCAGACCCAGCTGCTGATCGGGCGGATCGGGGCGGACCGGCACGACCGGGTGTGGCCCGCGCAGGTGCTCGGCACGTACTGCCTCGGCGGCACCCTCACCTCCCGGCTCGACCGGGTGCTGCGCGAGGAGAAGGGGTACACGTACGGCGTCCGGGCCTTCGCCCAGGTGCTGTGCTCCGCCCCCGACGGCTCGGGCGCGTCCCTGCTGGGCATCAGCGGCTCCGTTGACACACCCAACACGGGCCCGGCGCTGGCCGATCTGTGGACGGTGCTGCGGACCCTGGCGGCCGAGGGGCTGACGGACGACGAGCGCGATGTCGCCGTACAGAACCTGGTGGGGGTCGCGCCGCTGCGGTACGAGACGGCGGCGTCGGTCGCGGGCACGCTCGCCGACCAGGTGGAGCAGCACCTCCCGGACGACTTCCAGGGGCAGTTGTACGCCCGGCTGGCGCAGACCGGGACGGTGGAGGCGACCGCGGCGGTCGTCAGCGCGTTCCCCGTCGACCGGCTGGTGACCGTACTGGTCGGTGACGCGGCCGAGATCGAGGGCGCCGTCAGGGAGCTGGGGATCGGGGACGTCACCGTCGTCAAGGGCTGAACCGGCGGCCCGGCGGCGGAATCCGGGCCGACGGACAGCCGGACAGACCAATAAGACGGACCGACCGGCCCCGGTCCCGTACGCGCGCATCCGCGTACGGGACCGGGGCCGTGTCGTGCCCGTACGGAACCGGTGCCCGGTGCTTTCGTACGGGCACGGGGCGCGAGGGGCCGCCGGGAACGGGCCCGGGCCGTCCGGGCGGCGGGACCACCCGGGCCGGGGGCGGAAACCGGCCGGAGGGATCCGGCCGGGGGTGCAGACGGGCCGAACGGGTAACCGAAGTACGGCCGTCGCCCCCCGCCGCCCCGTCAGCTGTCCGTTTTGATGGGAAGTTGACCGACACGTGCTGTGGCATGAGCAACAAAGAGGGCTGTTTGTTTGGTGATCGACACGCGCCGCGCCTAGCGTCGGTCCGGCTGTTCGCAGGCAGGCGCCGCAACCGCGGCACGGACAGCCATCGCCGAGTCCCCGTCAGGCGCGAGCCCAGGGGAGCCGGGGACCCATGTTCCCCTTGGGGTGAATCGGAACCTTCGCAGCCCGCGGAGGAACCGTAGGAGACCTTCCTCTTCTCCGAACCCGTCAGCTAACCCGGTAGGCGAGAAGGAAGGAAAGGACCAGCCTTTCATGGCGTTCGCCCGATCCCACGGGAAGCACCGTGCCCCGAGCCGTGTGACGCGCCGCAGCGCGAGCCTCGCCGGAGCCGCGACCCTCGCCACCACCGGCGTCATCGGCACCTTCGCCGCCCCCGCGTTCGCCTCCGACAACGACGGCCGCGACCAGGGCCCCGAGACGGGCGGTCTGAGCGCCGAGGACACCGGCTCCATCCAGATCCTGGCCGCCGACGACACCGGCTCCCTGCGGACGCTCTCCGGCCCCGACACCCTCGCCTCCCAGGTCGCCGACCAGGCGCACGCCCAGAAGCAGGAGGCGAACGCCCGCGCAGAGGCGGAGGCCGAGGCCAAGAGGCAGGCGGAGGAGCGGGCCAAGGCGGAGCGCGAGGCCCGGGAGCGGGCGGCCCGCGAGGCGGAGCGCAAGCGGCTCCTCAACACCTGGACGTCGCCGGTCGCCGGTTCCGAGGTCACCACCTCGTACCGGGCCAACAGCTCCCTCTGGTCCTCCGGCAGCCACACCGGTATCGACTTCCACGCCTCCACGGGTACGAAGATCGTGTCCGTGGGCGCGGGCACGGTCGTCGAAGCGGGCTGGGGCGGCGCGTACGGCTACAACGTCGTGATCCAGATGCGCGACGGCTCCTACACGCAGTACGCCCATCTGTCGTCCCTCTCGGTCGCTGCGGGCGCGAGCGTGATGCCCGGCCAGGAGATCGGCCGCGCGGGCTCCACCGGCAACTCGACCGGCGCCCACCTCCACTTCGAGGTCCGGACCGGAGCGGAGTACGGCTCCGACGTCGACCCCGTCTCCTATCTGCGGGGCAAGGGCGTCAAGATCTGACACCCCCCGCCCCGGCGGACACCGCCCCCGGTCCGTCCGGGCGGGCTGTCCCCCTGTTCCTCCCGTGCCCCGGCGCCCCGCGCGCCGGGGCACGCGGCGTTCCCGGCCCCGCCCCGGCCGCGCGATACCGTACGGGCCGCCGCCGTACGGAATCGGCCGCCCTTGGCCGAAATGAACTGCCGGGTTATCGGGAACAGTCGGAATTCCCGATCGGCTGACATAGAGTCGGCCGGGAAATAAGAACCGCAAATGATTTCCCGGACCACGGCGGAGGTGCAGTATGCGGGTTCCCGCGCATTCGGTCTGCAGGGCGATTCGCGACGACATCGTCTCCGGCGTGTTCCGGCGCGGCGAACGACTCACCGAGGAACAACTCGCCCAGCGGTACGGAGTCTCCCGGGTCCCGGTGCGCGAGGCGCTGCGGACCCTGCGGGCCGAGGGCTTCGTCACCACCCGGCGCCATGCCGGGGCGTCGGTCGCCGAGCCCACCGGCCGGGAGGCGGCCGATCTGCTGGAGATCCGTACGCTGCTCGAACCGCTGGCCGCGGCCCGGGCCGCCCGGCACCGCACGGAGGGCCATCTGCGGGTACTGCGCGGACTGGTCCGGCTGGGGCGGGAGCGGGCGGCCGGTGACGGCCGGGCGGGGGATCCGCGGGCGCTGGACGCCTGGTTCCACGACACCCTCGCCGAGGCGTCCGGCAGTCCGGGGCTGATCGCGCTGCTCACCCCGGTCCGGCGGAAGATCGCCTGGATGTACCTGGTGGAGTCGGCTCACGGACGGTCCGCCGAGTGCTGGGCCGAGCACGGGGCGATCGTGGACGCGGTGGGCCGCGGTGACGCCGAGCGGGCCCGGACCCTGACGGCCCTGCACACGGAGCGCGCCGCCGGGCTCCACCGGCTCCGCGGGCCGGGCGCCCCGGACGGCGCCCTCGAACGGCCGCCGGTCCGGGGTCGCCCGCAGGCGAGGGGGCGGTCGGCGGCGGGCACCGGCCGGGCAGCCCGGGTGGGGGTACGGGGGCCGGTCTGAGGCGATCGCGCCCCGGCCGGGAGCCGCGGCGAATCGGCACCGCCCGGCCCCGCGGGGGCGGGCGGCGGACCGCAACATTTCGGCAACACGGAATGCGACCGCATTTAACACGGCTCCCGTATAAAGGAGTCGTGCCATATTTCCGATGGCCATTCCCGATGATTCCCGGCGACGACTCGTGGCCGGGTCGGATGTTTTCGCCATTCGTACGGTTCGTGCGGTGAAAACACATCAGGCGCTGATCCCCGGGCGGGGGATCAGCGCCTGTGAATTCCGGGAGCGCCGGTTCGGCGGGAATTCCGGAGCGCGCCGGAGGCCGTGGCGGAGCCGGACGGCCGGACGCGGGAGTCGCGGAGTCGGCTCAGACCGTCTCCGGCAGCTCCTCGAGTCCTTCGGCGACCAGCTTCGCCAGGCGGTCGAGCGCGGCGTCGGCACCCTCGGCGTCGGAGGCGAGCACGATCTCCTCGCCGCCCTGGGCGCCCAGGCCGAGCACGGCCAGCATGGAGGCCGCGTTCACCGGGGAGCCGTCGGCCTTGGCGATCGTGACCGGAACGCCGGAGGCCGTGGCGGCACGGACGAAGATGGAGGCGGGACGGGCGTGAAGGCCCTCGGCCCAGCCGACGTTGACGCGGCGCTCAGCCATGGTGTTGCCCTTCAAGTAATCAGTGGTTGTCTAGACCAGTTCCCGGTCAGTGTCTCACGACGCCCCGGGTGCTCGTGCCGACCGCTGGGGCGCGGTCGTGCCCCCCAGAGTGCCCCGCCGGGGCGTCCGTCGCGAACCATGGCCGGGACGTGTCGCGGCGGCGGGCGCGGGGGCCGGTGGGGCCGGTGAGTACCGGTGAGTCCCCATGAGTCCCGTGTCGCGGAGCCGCGCCGTACGCTTTCTGCCATGCAGACCGAACGGGGTGCCGAACGGGAGAACGGGCGACCGGATTCCGGCGGGTCGGACGTCGGCCGGCCGGGGGCCGGGAAGCCCCCGACCAGGGAGTCCTCGGCCGGGTCCGGGTCCGGGGCCGCGCCCGGTCAGGGGCCCGGGGCGGACGGCGACGGCGCGCCGGAGCACGCGTATCCCGATCACTGGGAAGCCGACATCGTGCTGCGCGACGGCGCGACCGCCCGGATCCGGCCCATCACCGCCACCGACGGCGAGCGGCTCGTCGACTTCTACGAGCAGGTTTCGGACGAGTCGAAGTTCTACCGTTTCTTCGCGCCCTATCCTCATCTCTCCGCCAAGGACGTCCACCGCTTCACCCACCACGACTTCGTGGACCGGGTCGGGCTGGCCGTCACCGTCGGGGACGAGTTCGTCGCGACCGTCCGCTACGACCGCATCGACCGGCACGGGCGGGCCGCGAGCGCGCCCGCCGACGCAGCCGAGGTGGCGTTCCTGGTCCAGGACGCGCACCAGGGGCGCGGGATCGCCTCCGCCCTGCTCGAACACATCGCGGCGGTGGCCCGGGAGCGCGGCATCCGGCGGTTCGCCGCCGAGGTACTGCCCGCCAACAACAAGATGATCAAGGTGTTCCGGGAGGCCGGGTACACCCAGCGCCGCAGCTTCGAGGACGGCACCGTCCATCTCTCCCTCGACCTCGAACCGACCGCCGAGTCCGTCGCGGTCCAGCGCGCCCGCGAGTACCGGGCCGAGTCGCGTTCAGTACGGCGGCTGCTGGCGCCGCGCGGTGTCGCGGTCGTCGGGGTCGGACGAGCACCGGGCGGACTGGGCCGTACGGTGCTGCGCGATCTGATCGCGGGGGGATACACGGGCCGGGCCTACGCCGTGAACCGGGCCTTCCCGGCCGACCGGCTCGACGTCGACGGTGTGCCCGCGTACCGCTCGGTCACGGAGATCACCGGCTCGGGCGTCCGTCCGGGCGCCGGGACGGACCCGGCGGCCGGTGGCGGTACCGCCGGGCCGCCGGTCGATCTCGCGATCGTCGCGGTACCCGCCGAGCGGGTGCCCGAGGTGGTCGCCGACTGCGGTGAGGCCGGTGTCCGGGGCCTCGTCGTACTCAGCGCCGGATACGCCGAGACCGGCGCCGCCGGACGGGCGCGCCAGCGGGAGCTGGTCAGGCAGGCGCGTTCGTACGGCATGCGGATCATCGGCCCGAACTCGTTCGGGATCATCAATACGGCGGACTCCGTACGTCTGAACGCGTCCCTCGCCCCGCACGCCCCCGCGCCCGGCCGGATCGGGCTCTTCACCCAGTCCGGTGCGATCGGTATCGCGCTGCTGGCGGCGCTGCACCGGCGGGGAGCCGGGGCGGCCGGGCTCTACGGCCCCGGTGGTACGGGTCCCGCCCGGCCCACCGCCTCCGAGGACCCGGCCGGGCCGACCGCCGCCGCCGATACCGCCGCCGCCCTCGCCGGACCTGTCGGCCTCGCCGGATCTGCTGGCCTGGCCGGACTCGCCGGGCTTGCCGGACTCTCTACATTTGTGTCGTCCGGCAACCGCGCCGACGTCTCCGGCAACGACATCCTCCAGTACTGGTACGAGGACCCCGATACCGATGTCGCCCTCCTCTATCTGGAGTCCATCGGCAATCCGCGCAAGTTCACCCGGCTCGCCCGCCGGACCGCCGCCGTGAAGCCCGTCGTCGTGGTCAAGGGCGCCCGCCACAGCGGCAGCGAGCCCCCCGGCCACGCGGTCCCCGCCCCCCGGATCCCCGACGCCGCCGTCGACGCCCTGCTCCGCCAGGCGGGTGTGATCCGGGTCGACACCGTCACCGAACTCGTCGACGTCGGCCTGCTGCTCGCCGGGCAGCCGCTGCCGCGCGGGCCGCGCGTCGCGATCCTCGGCAACTCCGAATCCCTCGGTCTGCTCACCTACGACGCTTGTCTCGCCGAGGGCCTGCGCCCGCTGCCGCCGCTCGATCTCACGACCGGCGCCGCGCCCGCGGACTTCAGGGCCGCCCTGGCCCGGGCGCTGGCCGCCGACGACTGCGACGCGGTCGTGGTCACCGCGATCCCCTGGGTACGGGAGAACGGAGCGACCGACTCGGGCGACGGGGGCGACCTCGCGGCGGCCCTGCGCGCGGCGGCGGCCACCGCGCCCGCGAAGCCGGTCGCGGTCGTCCAGGTCGAACTCGGGGGCCTGGCGTCCGCCCTCGCGGCGGCGACCGGCACCCGCCCCCACCCACCCGCGCCCGGGCCCGCCGCCACGGACGCGGCGCCCGAAGCCCCGGCGGCCCACCCCGGGACGCCCGGCCCGGCCGAGACCGGTCCCGCGGCCGGTCGTACGGCTGCGTCCGCTCCGGCGCGCTCGGGCGACACCCCCGGTCCCGCCGCCACGGACACCGCCCCCGAAGCCCCGCCCGCCGCCCCTGCCGAAGCCAGTACCGGTACCGGGACCCCCGCCCCCGGCCCGGCCGTCGAAGGACCGCCCCGGGGCATCCCCGCCTATCCCGCCGCCGAGCGGGCCGTCCGCGCCCTCGCCGAAGCCGTCAAGTACGGGCAGTGGCGGCGTGAGGCGGCCGAGGGCGGCAAGGTGCCCGAGTACGAGGACATCGACGAGGGCCGGGCCGGGGCGGTGATCGCCGGGGCGCTCGCCGACGACACCGGTCCGCGCGGTATCACCCTCGACGCCGGGGACACCCGCGCCCTGCTGGCCGCGTACGGCATCCGGGTCCGCCGGGCCCTGCCCGCGCCCGACCCCGACGCGGCGGCCCGGGCGGCCGAACGGCTGGGCTATCCGGTCGCCCTCAAGACCACCGCACCCCATCTGCGGCACCGCTCCGACCTCGGCGGTGTCCGGCTCGACCTGGGCGGCGAGGCCCAGCTCCGCCGCGCCTACCGGGAGCTGACCGAACTCCTCGGCAAGCCCGTCGAGCTGCGCCCGGTCGTCCAGGCCATGGCGCCGCGCGGGGTCGACACGGTCGTCCGGGCCGTGGTCGACCCGGCCGTCGGCCCCTATCTCTCCTTCGGGCTCGCGGGGGTCGCGTCCGAACTGCTCGGCGACACCGCCCACCGGCTCGTCCCGGTCACCGACCGGGACGCGGCGGGCCAGATCCGGTCCATCCGGACCGCCCCCCTGCTGTTCGGCTGGCGCGGTTCGGCCCCCGTCGACACGGCGGCGCTGGAAGAGCTGCTGCTGCGCGTATCACGACTGGTCGACGATCACCCGGAGGTCGTCGGAATCAGTCTGGAACCCGTCGTCGTGGCGCGTGACGGCCTCTCCGTCCTGGGCGCCTCGGTACGGCTCGCGCCCACCCCCGTCCCCACCGACCTCGGCCCCCGCAGACTTCCCAGCTACTGACCACTCCCCGACACCACCGAGCGTTCCCCACCCCCCGGGGCCCGTAGGATGGACCACATGGCGAAGACCGGTACGACGACCCAGGGGCTGCGCGCGGCGATCGAGCGCAGCGGCTACTACCCGGCTCTCGTGGCAGAGGCGGTGGAGGCTTCCGTCGGCGGTGAGCAGATCGCCTCGTACCTGGTACACCAGGAGACGACGTTCGACGCCAACGAGGTCCGCCGCCATGTGACCGTCCTGGTGCTCACGGCCAACCGTTTCATCGTCAGCCACACCGACGAGCAGGCCGCCGACTCCAGCTCCCCGACGCCGTACGCGACCACCTCCACCGAGTCGGTGAAGCTGGACCGGATCTCGTCCGTCGTGGTGAGCCGGGTCGTCGCCAATCCCGAGTCGTACACCCCCGGCACCCTGCCGCGCGAGGTCGTGCTCACCATCGGCTGGGGCGCCGTCTCGCGGCTGGATCTGGAGCCCGCCGCCTGCGGCGACCCGAACTGCGACGCCGATCACGGCTATACCGGCAACTCCACCGCCGACGACCTCAGCCTGCGGGTGAGCGAGGCGGGCGACGGCCCGGACACCGTCCGGCAGACCCTCGCCTTCGCCCAGGCGCTCTCCGAGGCCACCGCGGCGACCTCCCGCTGATGGTCCAGCCCGATACGGCCGCCTACTGGCCCGACGAACCCCAGCCGCTCGCCGTCGGCAGCGCGCCGGTACCCGAGTACGGCTCCGGATCGCTCGCCGATCTGCTGCCGACGCTCGCCGCCGGTCTCGGGGTCCCCGGTCTCACCGCCGCGATACCCGAGCTGCTGCCCGCCGACCGGGTCGCGGTCTTCCTGATCGACGGCCTCGGCTGGGAGCAGATCCGCAACCATCCGGATCAGGCCCCCTTCCTCTTCTCCCTGCTCCATACCTCCAGGGGCGGTACGGGACGGCCGATCACCGCCGGATTCCCGGCCACGACGGCGACCTCCCTCGCCTCCGTCGGCACCGGGCTCCCGCCCGGCCGGCACGGACTGCCCGGCTATACGGTCCGCGACCCCGGCACCGGCGCCCTGATGAACCAGCTCCGCTGGAAGCCGTACACCGATCCGCACACCTGGCAGCCGTATCCCACGGTGTTCGGCCTCGCCGACGCCGCCGGGGTCCATACGGCACAGGTGTCGTCGCCCCTCTTCGAGCACACCCCGCTGACCCGGATCGCGCTCAGCGGCGGAACGTTCCACGGCAGGCTGAGCGGTGAGGAGCGGATGGACCTCGCGGCCGAGCAGCTGGCCGCCGGGGACCGCTCCCTCGTCTATACGTACTACAGCGACGTCGACGGCATGGGCCACCGCTACGGGGTGGACTCCGACGCCTGGCGCGGTCAGCTCTCCCACGCCGACCGGCTGGTCCAGCGGCTGGCCGAGCAGCTGCCCGCGCGGTCGGCGCTCTATGTCACCGCCGACCACGGCATGATCGACATCCCGTTCGACGAGGAGTCCCGGATCGACTTCGACGAGGACTGGGAGCTGCGGGCCGGGGTCGCCCTGCTGGGCGGCGAGGGCCGGGCCCGCCATGTCTACGCCGTCCCGGGCGCCGAGGCCGACGTACTGACCGTCTGGCGCGAGGTGCTGGGCGACCGCTTCTGGGTGGCGAGCCGGGAGGAGGCGATCGCGGCGGGCTGGTTCGGCCCGGCCGTCGACGAGCGGGTGTACGGCCGGATCGGCGATGTGATCGCCGCCGCCTGCGACGATCTCGCCATCACCGCTTCCGTCCATGAGCCGCTGGAATCGGCGCTCGCCGGAATGCACGGCTCCATGACGCCCGCAGAGCAACTGGTCCCCCTGGTCGAGATCCGTACCTGAACCCGTCGCCTGCTTCTTGTCGTTTCTCGCCCCTGAATGTCGCACGGCTTCGCCGGACGGTCCCCCGCCCGGCCTCCCGTCTGCCCACGACCGCCGAAAGGTTCTCAACCGCCCATGTCCGAGCTGGTCTTTTTCTCCGGAACCATGGACTGTGGAAAAAGCACACTGGCCCTCCAGATCACCCACAACCGGTCCGCGCGCGGCCTCCAGGGAGTGATCTTCACCCGCCGGGACCGGGCGGGCGAGGGCAAACTCTCCTCCCGGCTGGGTCTGGTGACGGACGCCGTCGAGGTCACCGACGCCATGGACGTCTACGGCTATCTGGTCCGTGAGCTGTCGGCGGGCGGCAAGGCGGACTATGTGATCGTGGACGAGGCCCAGTTCCTCGCCCCCGAGCAGATCGACCAGCTCGCCAGGATCGTGGACGACCTCGATATGGACGTCTTCGCCTTCGGTATCACCACGGACTTCCGGACCAGGCTCTTCCCCGGCTCGCAGCGGCTGATCGAACTCGCCGACCGGATCGAACAGCTCCAGGTCGAGGCCCTGTGCTGGTGCGGGGCGCGCGCCACCCACAACGCCCGGACGGTCGGCGGGGAGATGGTGGTCGAGGGCGAACAGGTGGTCGTCGGCGATGTGAACCGTCCGGCGGAGGAGGTCGGCTACGAGGTCCTCTGCCGTCGGCACCACCGCCGCCGGATGACCTCCGCGTCCGCCCGCGCCGCGTCGCTCTCGCCGGACGTCCTGCCGGTCAACCACGTCTGACGTCCCGTCGGCGGCGGTCCGTCCCGGCGGATGTCCGGCCGCCGGTTCGGGACCCGTACCGCATCCGGTGCGCCGGGACCCGTACTGCCTCCGGCGTACCGGAAGAGGGTCCCGTACCGTGCCCGGCCGGAGCGGGCGGGCACGGTACGAGCCCTCCGGCTCAGCGGCCCGAACCGACCAGGTTGAACACCGCGCCCTCCGGATCCGTCACGGTCGCCCGGCGGCCCCTGGCCCCGTCCTCCGGCGGGTCCACCACCCGTCCGCCCAACTCGGCGACCCGTTCCACGGCCGTGTCCACGTCGTCCACCTGGAACCAGGTCACCCAGTGCGAACCCCGGTCCCGCGGCAGGGCCTTGCCGACCCCACGCAGCGCGGCCACCGGCAGCCCGTCCCGGACGAGGGTCACATAGTCCTCCGGGCCGTCGTCCCGGTCGCCGTGGCCGGCGGCCACGGGATCACGTGACTCCTGATAGCCGAAGACCGTCCGGTAGAACTTGACGACCGCCGCCGTCTCCGCCGTCACCAGCTCGTTCCACACCGGTGTGCCGTGGACGCCGCCGGCCGCGATACCGAGATGCCCGGCGGCCTGCCAGAGCCCGAACACCGAACCCGCCGTGTCCGTGACGATCGCCAGCCGTCCGGAGTCCTCCGCGTCCAGCGGTCCCACCCCGACCGTGCCGCCGCAGCAGCGCAGCGCCTCGGCCGTCCGGTCCACGTCGGGCGTGGCCAGATAGGGCGTCCAAGCGACCTGGAGCCGTGGGTCGGCGGGCAGCCGCCCGACGCCCGCCACCTCCTTGCCGTCGATCAGGGCACGGACATAGGGGCCGAGCTGTCGTGGACCTGGGTGGAACTCCCAGCCGAACAGTCCGCCGTAGAAATCCATGGTCGCGTCAAGGCCGTGCGCCATCAGACTCACCCAGCAGGGTGAGCCGGGAGCACGCCGAGTCGCCTCGGTCATCGTCATTATCTCCTCGGACCATCGTGGTGGCCGTGCGGGGGAATGAAGCAGGGGCCGGTGGTTACGGCCCGCGGACGTGCGCCGTGTCCGTCTTGTGTGCACGCCCGCACGCCCCGTGCGCATGTTTCCACTCAGCGGAGCCGGTGACGCCCCGGCCGCGCCGCATTTGGCGGGTTCCCGATGGAGGTTGCCCGCTTTGGTGAGTTTTAGGGGTTGCGCCACGGGGCGGCGACTGCCGCACGGGCTCGTCCGGGGCCCGGCGCGAGGGCTAAGCGGAATGCGCCGGAGGGCGGTGGAACGGGACGCTCCGGCGCGCGGTGCGCCAGGATGGACCCATGAACGCGACCCCGTCCTCCCGTCCGATCGTCTCCGCCGCGGAACTCGCCGACGCCCTCGCCGGGCCCCGGACGCCGGTGCTGCTCGACGTCCGTTACCGGCTGGGCGGCCCGCACGGCCGTCCCGACTACGACGCCGGGCACATCCCGGGCGCGGTCTTCGTCGACCTCGACGCGGAACTCGCCGGGACCCCCGGGGAGCGAGGCCGTCATCCGCTGCCGGATCCGGCGGAGTTCGGCGCGGTGATGCGGCGGGCCGGGGTCTCGGCCGGCCGGCCCGTCGTCGCGTACGACGGGGACAAGGGGTGGGGCGCGGCCCGGCTCTGGTGGCTGCTGCGGTGGACCGGCCATCGGGACGTACGCGTCCTGGACGGCGGACTCGGCGCCTGGAGCGGGCCGCTGGAGACATCGGCGCCGGAACCGGAGCCGGGCGATTACGTGCCGAGGCCCGGCGGACTGCCGCTGCTGACGGCGGACACGGCGGGGGAGTTCGCCCGGTCCGGGCTGCTGCTGGACGCCCGGGCGGGCGAGCGGTACCGGGGCGAGGTCGAGCCGATCGACGCGGTCGCCGGGCACATTCCGGGCGCGGTCTCGGCGCCGACCACGGAGAATCTGGACGCCGAGGGGCTCTTCCTGGCGGCGGACGTGCTGACCGCCCGGTTCACGGCGCTCGGCGCGACGGAGCCGGGTACGGAGGTCGGGGTCTACTGCGGTTCCGGCGTCTCGGGGGCGCAGCAGGCCCTCGCGCTCGAACTCGCCGGATTCGTCCCGGCGCTGTACGCGGGCTCCTGGTCGGAGTGGTCCCGCGACCCGGCCCGGCCGGTGGCGACAGGTGCGGAGCGGGGCTGATCGGGGCGACACGAGGCGGGGACGGGGCGCGGCGGCGCGGCGGAGTTCCCTACGCCGCCCGCTTCGTACGCCCCGCTTCCCCGTTCCGTACGTCGTCCGCTTGACCTCGATCAAGCTTGAGGTAAGAGGCTGGCCGGGTCAGTGATGATCACGACCTACGGGAGACCCCCATGCGCGCCGCCGTCCTCCACGCCTTCGGTTCCGCCGACAACCTGCGGTACGAGACCGTGCCCGACCCCGAGCCCGGCCCCGGGCAGCTCCGGATCGCCGTCCGGGCCGCCGGGGTCCATCTCGTCGAGACCATGCTGCGGCGCGGTCCCGAGTTCAATCCGCTGCCGTGGACGCCCGAACTGCCCACCGTACTCGGGGGAGAGGTGTCGGGCGTCGTGGAATCCGTGGGCTCCGGGGTGGATTCCTCCTGGGTCGGGCGACCCGTGGTGACCGCCGCGGGCACGCCCGGCGGTTACGCCGAACTCGCCGTCGCCGATCTCGCGGCCGTCCATCCCGTACCCGAGGCGCTGGGCCATGAGGCGGCCGTGGCGATGGTGGTCACCGGCGCGACGGCGGTGTCGTTCCTCGAACGGGCCGCCCTCACCGCCGACGACACCGTCCTGATCACCTCGGCGGCGGGCGGGGTCGGGCAGTTGGCCGTCCAGTACGCGGTCGGGCTCGGGGCCCGGGTCGTGGGCCTCGCGGGTGGTGCCGCGAAGGTGGCGCTGGTACGCGACTTGGGCGCGGACGTCGCCGTCGACTACCGGGCCGACGGCTGGACGGCACGGGTCGCCGACGCGATCGGCGGGCGTACGGTGACGGCCCTGCTGGACGGCGTCGGTGGGGACGCGGCCCGGGAGGCGCTCGGGCTGGTCGCCGACGGCGGGCGCTATGTGACCATCGGCGACGCCTCCGGGGCGGAGTGGCTGCCGGACGCGGCGGACCTGGCCGCGCGGCGGATCGTCCATGACGACGCCCTCGCCTATCTGCTGGAGCACCGGGACCGGGACCGGGAGTTCCAGGCGACGGCCCTGGCCGCGGCGGCGGAGGGGCGGCTGGTCCCGGCGGTCCACGCGTTTCCGCTGGCGGAGGCGGCGGCCGCGCACGCGGCGCTGGAGGGCCGGGCGACGACGGGGAAGGTCGTCCTGGTGCCGTGAGGGACGCTCATACGCGTCCGCCCCCGGCGCCGTCGGGCGCGGGGGGCGGACGCGTATGACAGGAGGACAGCGGGCTGACGGGAGGGTCAGTCGCAGGTGACCTCGTCGCGCGGGGTGTAGCGGGTCTTGAACGGCTCCCGCTTCACTTCCTGGCCGTTGTCCATGAAGATCCGCTGGACCGTGACGTCGAAGCCCTCCAGCGGGGTCTGCGGCTGGCAGTCCTTCTTCGCGCCGGGGCGGGTGCCGGGCTCCTTCACATTGGTCCGGGGGCCCTTCTCCGCCTTGATCTCGTCGTACTTCTTGGTGCCGACGAAGGTCACCGTCACCGAGTCGTCGTCGGCGCCGGCGAGGATCTGGATGGCCTTGCCGCTGTCGTTCTTGAAGCGGAGGTCGAGGCTGCCCCAGGCGACGGTGGCCTCCCGGCCCTCCGGGTAGCGCTCGATGTAGAAGGAGTGGGCGCCGTACTCGACGGGCTTGACCCCGGCGAAGAACATCGCGTTGAAGACCGTCGTGGCCACGGTCGACACCCCGCCGCCCGCCGCCTTCGTGTACTTGTCGTTGAGGATGATGATGCCGTCGACGAACCCGTTCTCCGGGGTCCGCTCGCCGACCGTCTCGTTGAAGCTCCAGGTCTCGCCCGGCAGCACCGTCGAGCCGTTGATCAGCTCGGCGGCCCGGCCGATGTTCGTGGTGCGGTACGCGGCGGTCTCGAAGGTCGAGGTGTAGGACGACACCTTCTCGGTGAGGCCCATCGTGGCCGCGCTGTCCCGGGTGAGCTTCGGCTGGGTGACGACCGTGGCGACCTCGGCCGTCCTGGCCTCGGCGCCCTCCTTGGTCAGCAGCGGCATGACGGCGGCGGTGAGGCCCTTGGCGTCGATCTCACGGCCGGGGGTGCCGTCGGACGCCACCTCGACCCGGTCGCCGTTCAGCCGCAGGGTGGGTTCCTTCGCCTCATTGGTCGCGGCGGCGATCCGGGGCGCCATGATCTGGTCCTTGAGCAGCTTCGCGCCGTCCAGCTTCGGGACCAGCTTGCCGTCCGCGCCGGGCGCGATGGTCAGGGCGCGGCCGATGGCGCCGGTGGTGACCGTGATCTTCTTGTCGCCCGTGGTCAGGGTCACCGGCTCGGACATCGCGGGCTCCGCGAACTCGCGCATCATCCGCTCGGTCTCCGCCGCGTCCGTCTTGGGGGCGGTCTCCTTCACGGGGAGGTCCGCGGCGCCGCCGGACGCGCCCTCGGTGAAGGCCGTACGCAGCTTCCCGACCGACTTGTCCACATTCAGCGACTGGCCGGTCACCGCGGGTACCGCCTTGGCGTTCCCCTTGTCGAAGGTGATCCCGCCGTCGCGGACCTCGCGGTCGTGCTTCTTCGCCAGGGCGTCCAGGGCGGCCTTCGCCTTGTCCTCGTCCATCGACACCACGGGCTCGACGGCGCCGCCGCCGGAGGTGAAGAGATTGCCGATGACCGTGAACGGGTCCTTGTCGGAACGGGTCGCCTCGGCCGCGGTCTTCGCGGTGTCGAAGGAGAGTCCGGCCGCCGCCGGGCTGACCGTGTCCTTCTTGTCGCCGATCGTCACGGCGACGGGAGCGGCGGCGAGCGCGGCCAGGTCCTTGTCCAGCTTGGCCCGTGCCTCGGACTCGCTGAGCCCGCCGATCGCCACGCCCCGGACGGAGGTGCCGCCGGGTACCTCGTCGCCGGTGACCAGCAGCCCCGTGACATACAGGGCGCCCGTGCCCAGGACGACGGCCCCGCCCACGAGGGCAGCGGGATGTATTCGGCGGAGCAAAGGGGACCCCCCGGGGAAGAGCGGTACGTCCGGCCGGACGCGACCCGGCCAGGGTTTCGAGCGCTGAAGACGTTACCGACGCGTGGCTAAGGGAACGGTAAATAATCCTACCTTTCGGATATCCCTGATCCGTCCCCGGGGTACCCGCGGGGGGTGTGTGCAGACCCGGTCCCACAAGGGTTTTCGCCGGTCACCACCGGTGCGGAGGCGCCGAAAAAGCCACCCGGCGCGCCGAAGGGGGGATGTCGGCGCACCGGGCGGCGGTCGGGGACCCGTCAGAGGACCTTGGTGACGGCCCAGGTGTTGAGGTCGTACCGGGCGCTGATCACATTCAGCGAACCGGCGGTGACCCGTTGCGACACGTTGTATTCGCCGAGCAGTTGGTCCCGGACCCGCTTGATGTTCCGCTCGGTCGTCACATTCACCCGGTCCGGGGTGCTGGCCGGGGGGATGATGGGCTTGATGTGGGCGTACAGCCATTCCAGATCGACGGCGTGGGGCGGCGGATAGGCCGGGCTGCCGTCCTCCCGGCCGAGGGCGTAGTCGATCGCCCCGCAGTTCTCGTGTGCCAGGACGACGATGAGCTTCACATCCGTCTTGGTGGCCGCGTAGGAGGCGCTGGCGAGGACCGCGTTGTCGAGTACGGGGCCGGCGGTCCGGCAGACGAAGAGGTCGCCGAGGCCCTGGTCGAATATCAGCTCCGGCGGTACCCGGGAGTCGATGCAGCTCACGACCATCGCCCAGGGGTGCTGGCCGGTGGCGACGAGGTTCCGGCGGGCGGCGTTCTCGTTCGGATGGGTCTGGAGCTGGTCGACCCAGCGGGCGTTGCCCGCCATCAGTTCAGCCTCGGCCAGGCCGGGGCTGGTCGGGGCGAGGAGGGTCTGTGCTCCCGAGGTGCTCCGGGTTCCCCGTGGGAGACCGCCGGGTGTCGCGGCGGCGGCCGGGCCGGCGCCGCCGAGGGTCAGTCCGGTTCCGGCCACCAGACCACCCGCGACCAGGCCACGTAGCAACCCACGGCGGCTTCCGTTCGCAATCGGCTTTGCCAAGTCTTGCTGGTTTGTTGACTCGTTCTTTTCTGCGTCTTTCATGTTTCGAAAATCTAGGCGCCCCAACCCCCTTTTGTGAGCGATCATTTACGTCAAGGCGCTATGTACCGGATGGGGCGGTTGTTTAGGTAAGCACGTGATGACCGGACTGGAACGACGTTCCGGCGTGGGGTCGTTGACGGACATTCCGCCCGGGGGAGAGGGGTGACGCCCTTCCGGTTCCGCTTTCCGGCGGACGCTGCGGAGACATGATCCAATGTTTCCGCCGACTCTGGACGAACGCTCATTCCAGTACGCCTACGGGGGATTTCGGCCAGGGAAACATCGGCCGGTGATTATCTCCGCCGGGTTTGGAAATCATGACCCCGGATGTGGCCGGTTTTCGATCTGATGCCCCGGAACCCGGCGGCGTCCCGGCCCTGACCGGGGATTTCATCGACCCCCCGGAAAGCGCAAGAGGACCCAACCCGCCATGGTCATCGCCGCTCCGGACCCGTACGGCGTCCGACGGCACAGGACCGCCCCCGTTCCGGACCCGGAACGGGGGCGGCAATACGCCAAAGACGGTGGATCAACGCTCCAGCAGGGCGAAGAGCCGCTCCCACCGGTCCAGGATCCGCTCCGTCGAGTAGCGCTGTACGTTGCGCCGGGCCCGCTCGCCCATGGCGTCCCGCAGCTCCTCGTCCGCGAGCAGCCGCCGTAGCCCGTCGGCGAGCCGTTCGGGATTCCCAGGCGGTGCGAGCAGTCCGTCCTCGCCGTCCGTGATGATCTCCCGGACCCCGGGCGCCACATCGAAGGCGACACAGGGCACACCGCTCGCCATGGCTTCCATCGGCGCCAGCGGGAACCCCTCGCCGCGTGAGCTGAGGACGAAGACGGAGCTGTCCCGCAGCGCCCCGGCGACATCGTCGGTACGGCCCATCCATGCCACGGAGTCCGTGACGCCGAGCGCCGCCGCCTGGGCGTGCAGGGCGGCCTCCTCCTCGCCGGTGCCGTAGATCCGCAGGGTCCACTCGGGGTGGTGCGGGGCGACCCGGGCCCAGGTCTCCAGCAGCAGATCGACGCCCTTCTCCTCGTGCAGCCTGCCGATGCTGACGACATTGCGCGCGGTCCTCGGCGACGGCGCGTCGGGGAAGAACGGCAGCGGGTTGGGGATGAAGCCGACATGGTCCAGCCGCTGCCGGATCCAGAGGTCGGCGTCCTCCCGGGTGAGGGCGAGCATCCGGTCCGCGTCGGCGTAGAAGCGCTTGACCCGCTGGAACCGGGACGACTTGCGGCAGGTCTCGTACGACTCGTGGCTCATCCCGATCACCCGGACCCCGGTGAGATCGGCGAGGGCCACCCATTCCATCGCCCAGACCTGGGCGACGATCACCACGGCGCCCGGCCGGGCCTCGCGGAAGAGCCGGGTCAGTTCTGCGGCCCGCCGCCGCATCCCGGCCCGGTGCGCGGCCCGGCGCCGCCGCTCCACCAGGTCGAGCCTGCCCCGGACGCCGCGGACCGGCTTCAGGGCCGGTGGGTGGGCGTCGTAGAGCGTCGTCGTCCGGTACGGCGGGGCCGCGCCCAGATCGCGGCGGCGGCCCTCGGGTGCCGGGGTGATACCGATCCGGTGCACCCGGTGGCCCCGGTCGTGGAACAGTCCGGCGATCTGATGGGACCAGTTGGTGATCCCGCCCAGCTCGTCCACGCTGTTGGTGACGATGAAGACGTCCCGGGCCCCGGCGTCCCCGCCGGCCGGTGTCGTGGTCGTGGTGTGTTCGGTCATCACTGCCTCCACTCGGCGAAGAACCGGTCGACGACGGTCCGGGCGGCGTCCCCCCGGTCGTACTCGCCGTAGCGGGCCCGGAACCGTTCCCGGTCCTCCTCGTATCCGTCGCCCGCCGCGAGGTCCAGCGCCTCGACCGCCGCGAAGAACTCGTCCTCGGTACGGATGAAGGGGCCGGGCGCCACCTCGGGCAGGTCGAAGTACGTGCCGCGGCTCCCGCCCGCGTACTCCTCGTAGTCGTAGCCGAAGAAGAGCATCGGCCGGTCCAGCAGGGCGTAGTCGAAGAGCACCGACGAGTAGTCCGTGACCAGGGCGTCCGCCAGGGTCAGCAGCGGGGTGACGTCATGGCGGGCGGAGACGTCGATCACCCGGCCCGCGACCGTCGGCGGCAGCACCACGTGGTTGAGGTAGTGCGAGCGGATCAGCAGGACGTACCGGTCACCGAACTCCGCCGCGAACCGCTCCACGTCGAACGGCGGCTCGAACCGGTCGGCTCCCCGGCCGGTCCGGCGGAACGTGGGCGCGTACAGCAGGACGTCACGGTCCGCCGGGATCCCCAGCTCGGCGGCGAGCGGCCCGCGATCGAGCCGCCGTTCCCGGGGCCCCTCCCGTTCCGCCTCCCGTTCCTGTTCGCGGGCCGCGACGAGGGCGTCGTTGCGGGGGTATCCCACCCGCAGCAGCGTCTCGGGCCGGAGCCGGAACGCCCGTGCCAGGGTGTCCACATCGTGCTCGGAGCGGATCAGGAAGTGGTCGAAGCGGTTCAGCGCCTCCTGCTGGGCCTCCCGCCCGGCCCGGGGCATCGCCTTCTGTTCGGGCAGGTCGAAACCCATCCGCTTGAGCGCCGAGCCGTGCCAGGTCTGGATGTACGTGGTCTCCGGCCGTTTGGTCAGCCGGTGCGGAAAGCTCTGGTTGTCGATCCAGAACTCGGCCCGTGCCAGGGCCTTGAGATAGGGCAGCGACCACCGGCGGACCGGGGTGGCGTCGGCGGGAAACTCCCCGGGGCTGCCCCGGTACGACCAGACGGCCTCGAACCGGAGGCCCTGGCGGCGCATCTCCTCGTAGATCGCGCGCGGGCCGTCGCTGTACTGCCGGCCGAGATGGGACTCGAAGACGACGGTCCGCCCGCGGACCGGCAGTCGGCTGTACACGTCGTGGTAGACCCGGAGTTTGGTCTCGCCCGATGTGACGGTGTTCCGTACCGACCTGGCCTTGCGGTAACCGGCCTTCGCCAGGGCGCCGGGGCGGCCGTGGAGGCGGCCGAGTACGAGATCGTGCATCCGGGCGTTCTGCCGCCCCCGGGTGACCAGCCGGAACGCCAGATGGCCCTTGGCGCTGGTGTGGGCCTCGACATGGTCGCCGACGGCCCGGGTGAGCCGGGGCCTGACCCGTAGTTCCCCGTCCGAGAGGGGGATATCGCCGACGGTGAGCCGGGTGGTGGTCCGGACCCCGGCCGCGTCGAGCCGCAGCCGTACGTCCCAGACCGTGTCCACGAGCCCCAGCGGTCGCAGCCGGGCCGACAGATCGGCCTCGGTCTCCCAGTGGACCGTATCGCCGTCGTGGCGGAGCGAGCGGACGGGGAAGGCGAAGGACCGGAGGCTGCGGCGCCGGGCGCTGAGGACCAGTTCGGCGGAGAGCGGGGCGTCGGCCGCGATCACCCCGAGGGGGTTGGTGATCCGGCCGCCGAGCCGGAGGGCGGTACCGGTGACCTCGAAGTCGGTGAGCCGGTTGCGCAGGAACATCTTGTCCAGCGGCCGGGTGTGGTAGCCGAGGTCGGTCACGTCCAGCACCTCACGGCCGAGCGGGTCGTCGAGATGGTCGGCGCACCAGTAGATCCGGCCGTCCCGTTCGGCGAGCGGGGTGGAGATCTTCTCCCGGTGGATCAGGGTGTCCACGGCGGGGATCAGGTTCTCCCAGTCGTCCCGCTGGAGCAGATAGGCGCAGACGGCCTGGGCCGGTGCCACCCGGCCGTAGGCGGACCGGTCCACTCCGGCGAGGTATTCGCGGGAGAGCCGGGCGAATTCACGGCGATAGGCGTCGTCCCGGAACGGGAGATCCCGCAGATGGAGTACGAGATCGTGCTTCAGGAACTTGACGTCCTTGGCGCGCCTGAGCGCATCGAGCCCCCGCTGTTCGAGCAGGGCGTCGATCCGGCGGTGGATCTCCAGCCGATGCCGGTAATTCATCATGTCGTGGCGGCTGTTGGTGACCGAACTCCGGGCCGCCTTCTCGTACACATGCCAGAAATAGACCTGATTGGGGATCAGGGTGATTCGGCGCGCGGCGAGATATGCCTCGGCGATGAACTGGAGATCCTCGTAGAACATGCCCTTGGGGAACCGCAGCGCGTTCTCGATCAGGAAGTCGCGGCGGTAGCACTTGTTCGTGGAGAGGGTGTCCCAGACGAACAGGTCGGGCAGTTCGGTGACGGACTCCAGGGTGCGGGTGGCCGAGTAGAGCCAGGGGTACCACTCGTCGCGCTTCTGGTTCCTGGTGTCCTTGTGCAGCCGGACGCAGAGCCCGGAGACGATGTCGGACCCCGTCTCATCGGCGGCCTCCAGCAGATTGCGGCAGGCGTCCCGTTCCAGTACGTCATCGCTGTCCAGGAACATCACATAGCGTCCGGCGGCCTCCCGGATCCCGGCGTTCCGCGGTTCGCCTCCGGCGCCGCTGTTCTCCGGCAGCCGGATCGCGCGGATCCGGTCCGGATACTCCGCGGCCAGCTCTCTCGCCGCTTCGTAGGAATGATCGGTGCTGTGGTCGTCCACGATCACGATCTCGATACCGCGCAAAGTCTGGTCCAGTACGGACCTGACAGCGGTGGGCAGTCTTTCGGCGTCGTTGTAGACGATGACGACCACGGATACTTCCGGCACGACGTTCTCAATCCTCTCCCCGATGAAACTGGTTCGGCAGAGTCTTGGATGGCCGGGTCGGGCATTCGGTTGCGCGTGATAGGTGTATTCAATCCGGCCGATACCGAAGCGGAGCATTCCGCTTGTTTCTCGGTGTCGATATCCATCCTGTTCCATGCGACATTTGAAGTCTTTGTGAAGGGAAAGCGGAACGCATCCTTCCTGGATCTTCGATGCGGTGATCACGATGGGCGGGCCGCTCCGTCGCCGGTTCGGCGCCGGCGTGGCGGCCGTGGCGGAGGGGTGGGTGCGTGCCGTGCCCCCGTACCCCTGCCGGACGGATGCGGTGCGATGGCGCGGTGCATTCGCCGATGACTTTCCGCGTGTTTCCCGTCACAGAATCCATTGATCGGGAACCCGGGGAAAGTGTGGCCCCTCCATCCGTCGGGCGATGATTTTCCTGTGTTCCCCGTCATGGCGATTGTGTCTCAGCTGTGGCAGTGGCCCGAGCCTTACCGGGGTGACATGTCATGGGAAATGCGGGCAAAGTGGGCGGGTTTCATGCCATGTCTTCCGTAAATCCGATTGCGGAGCAAGGCATTCAGATATCTCTGATCTGTCACCGAATTGTGCGCTCTCGGTCAACTCTTGACCTTTTGCGGCCAATGCTCCTAGCCTCATTGGTAATACCGCGTGCCCTACGGGGATTCAGGCCGCGGTGATCAGGCGTGGTTTGCCTTAAGGGAACCCATTCCGATCCAGGGGGAATATCGTGTACGACGTAATTGTTGTCGGCGCGCGCTGCGCCGGCTCGCCGGTGGCGATGCTGCTGGCCAGGCGGGGACACCGGGTACTCGTGGTCGACCGGGCCACATTCCCGAGCGACGCCGTCTCCACCCACTACCTCCACCAGGCGGGGCTCCGCAAACTCAAGGAGTGGGGGCTGCTCGACGAGATCATCGACGCCGGGACCCCGCCGCAGCGCAAGATGCACTTCGCCTACCGGGGCATCCGCCTCGAAGGCTTCGCCGAGCCGGTCGACGGCATCGACGCCGTGTACTGCCCGCGCCGGTACGTGCTCGACGAGATCCTCGTCAACGCCGCACGACGGGCCGGTGCCGAGGTCCTCGAAGGCTTCACCATGAGCGATCTGATCTTCTCCGGCGACCGGGTCACCGGCATCCGGGGACGCCGGGGCGACGGCCCCGAGCGGGAGTTCCGGGCCACCGTCGTGGTCGGCGCCGACGGCTTCAACTCCACCGTCGCCAAGAAGACCGGGGCCGAGCAGTACAACGTCAGGCCCGCGTCCGGGTTCGTCTACTACGCGTACTACCGGGGCCTCGACTGGGGCCTGCACCACAAGACCGGCTTCAACGAGAACTGGTTCGGCACCTGGCCCACCAACGACGGACTGAACATGCTCTCCGTCATCTCCACCCGGCGCCGGTTCAAGGAGTTCCGGCAGGACGTCGAGGCGGGCTTCCTGACCGTCTTCGACGACGTCGACCCGGAGCTGGGCGAACAGCTTCGCGATCAGGGCAGGCGCGAAGGGTCGTTCAGGGCCATGCGCTACCCGGACAACTACTACCGGCGCGCCCACGGCCCCGGCTGGGCCCTCATCGGCGACGCCGGATACCACAAGGACCCCTACACCGGCTGGGGCATCTCGGACGCCTTCATCCACGGCCAGCTCCTGGCCGACCGGCTCCATCAGGGCCTGGCCGGGGAGCGGCTGATGGACGACGCGCTCGCCGAATACAACAAGGTCCGCGACGAGGAGAGCGCGGGCGTCTACGAGTTCACCACCGCCCTCGCCCGGCTGACCGAACCGCCGCCGTTCTTCCGCGCCACGATGGAGGCGGCGAGCCGGAGCCGGGTGTGGACGGAGAAGATGCTCGGGGTGATCGGCGGTGTCGTCCCGGAGTACGAGATCTACGGGCGCGACGCCCTGGAACGGCTCTACGAGGACACCGGGGTGCCGCCGGAGCGGCGGATCTACGACCCGGCCGGGTGACCCGGCGGGCTCACCCGGCCTGACGCGTACGGCGCGGCCGGGAACCCGTACGCGTAGGCCGCGTACGGCGCGGCCGGGAACCCGTACGCGTGGCCGTGTACGGGTTCCGTCGCCGCACACCGCCGGGAACTCGCCGTGAGTACCGGGTCGTCGAGCCTCGGCGCACCCCTCGACCGCGCGCCCCGTCCGGCATCACCCGCCCGGACGGGGCGCGCTCGTCCAGGGGTGGAAAAACGGTTGCGGGGCTCGCGAGGCGCCGGTGATGGTGGCTTCCGATGATGCCACTGACAGAAATAAGTGAACTTGCCCGTCATGTCGACGACGAGTGGCGATCGCCCGTCGCCGACACCGTCGCCGCCCGCTGGGGTTTCGAACCCGGCGCCGCCCGCTGGTGGCGGTCCAGCGCCACCCATGTCTTCGCCGTCCCCGACCACCCCGAGCCGGACGCGGAGACCTATCTCCGCTTCGTCCCCGAGCGGTATTCCGCGTACGAACGCTTCGAGACCGTCGCCCGGCTGATGCGGACCCTGCGCGAGCGGGGGCTCGCGATCGTCCCCGTACTCCCGTCCGTGGACGGGCGGCTGGTGGAGCGGGTGGAGACCCCGCTCGGCGCCATGCGCGCCATGTGCATCGGGGAGGCGCCCGGTGACGAGGTCGAACTGGAGGAGCTGACCGTCGCGCGGGCGCGGGCCTGGGGCGGCCTGCTCGCCCGGACCCATGAGGCGGCGGCCGATCTGACGGACGGCCTCGACCGGCCCCTCGACGGAATCGCGGCGGTCGCCGACCTCTACCCGGACGACGCCGAACTGGGCGCCGCCGTGGCGAAGGTGGCCGCGCGGCTTACGGAGCTGCCGCGTGATCCGGCCGCGTACGGCGTCGTCCACGGCGACTTCGAACTGGACAACCTGGCCTGGGACGGGGACACCCCCGTCGCCTTCGACTTCGACGAGGCCGCCCTGTCCTGGTACGCGGCCGATGTCGCCCATGCGATCCGGGACCTCACCGACCACGGCCGGCCCTGCCCGGCGCACGCCGAGTCGCTGACCGCGTTCCTCGCCGGATACCGGGAAGTCCGGCCGCTGCCCTGCGCGGAACCGGCCGAGCTGCTGCTCCTCGCGGGCGCCAACGCCGCGCGCAGTCTGATCGAGCTGCGTCCCGTGCTCGCCACCCTCGACGAGGGCAAGCCGGACGACCTCGACCGGCTCCGGGCCGATCTGCTGGAACACCGCGACGAGCAGCGCGCCGTCGTCATCGCCGCCGCGACCTCGCTGCCGGGGTCCGGCGACACGGAGCTTCCGTCGCCGTAGGGCGATATGGGTGCCGCCTCATGTAGGCGGTGGCTTGCCGCGCGGTTCCTCGCGCCCCCGGGGCCCGTGCGGCCCCGTGACGGCCGAGTCGCCGCTCCCCACCCAGCCGGGGAACGGCGACTCGGCCGGTGCGTCAGGCGCCGGTGTACTCCGCGAGGTGGCGGGCCGTGAGCGTGTCGCCGGAGGCGATCAGGTCGCGGGGGGTGCCGGTGAAGACGACCTGGCCGCCGTCGTGGCCGCCGCCGGGGCCGATGTCGATGATCCAGTCCGCGTGGGCCATGACCGCGAGGTGGTGCTCGATCACGATGACCGAGTTCCCCGTCTCGACCAGCCGGTCCAGCAGGGCCAGCAGCTTGTCCACATCCGCCAGGTGCAGACCGGTCGTCGGCTCGTCCAGGATGTACGTGGACGACTTCTCGGCCATGCTGATCGCCAGCTTCAGCCGCTGCCGCTCACCGCCGGAGAGCGTATTGAGCGGCTGCCCCAGCCGGATGTAGCCGAGGCCGACGTCGTTCAGACGGCCGAGCAGGGTGTGGGCCTGGCCGGTGGGGAAGAAGTCGTACGCTTCCGCGATCGGCATCGACAGCACATCGCTGATGTTCTTGCCGCGCAGGGTGTAGCCGAGGACCTCGGGGGTGTAGCGCTTGCCTTCGCACTGCTCGCAGACCGAGGCGACCCCGGCCATCATCGCCAGATCCGTGTAGACCAGGCCGACGCCGTTGCAGCCGGGGCAGGCGCCCTCAGAGTTGGCGCTGAACAGGGCCGCCTTGACGCCGTTGGCCTTGGCGAACGCGGTCCGGATCGGGTTCAGCAGACCGGTGTACGTCGCCGGGTTCGAGCGGCGGGAGCCCCGGATCGGGGACTGGTCGGCGACCACGACGCCTTCGCGGTCCGCGAGATAGCCGTGGATCAGGCTGCTCTTTCCGGAGCCCGCGACGCCGGTGACCACGGTCAGCACCCCGAGGGGCACGTCCACCGAGACGTTCTTCAGGTTGTGCAGGGTGGCGTTCTCGACCGACAGCTTTCCGGTGTGCGGGCGGACCGTGTCGCGCAGGGCCGCCCGGTGGCCCAGATGGCGCCCGGTGAGGGTGCCGGAGGCACGGAGTCCGGCGACATCGCCCGCGTAGCCGATCTCACCGCCGTTGGTGCCCGCACCCGGACCGAGGTCGACCACATGGTCGGCGATCGCGATGACCTCGGGCTTGTGCTCGACCACCAGGACCGTGTTGCCCTTGTCGCGCAGGAGGAGCAGCAGCCCGTTCATCCGCTGGATGTCGTGCGGATGGAGGCCGGTCGTCGGCTCGTCGAAGACATAGGTGACATCGGTCAGCGGCGAACCGAGATGGCGGACCATTTTCACCCGCTGCGCCTCGCCGCCGGAGAGGGAGCCGGAGGTGCGGTCCAGGCTGAGATAGCCGAGACCGATCTCGACCAGGGAGTCCAGCAGCCCGCCGAGGCTCGCCAGCAGCGGCGCCACGGACGGGGCGTCCAGCTTGCCGACCCAGGCGGCCAGGTCGGAGATCTGGAGTCCGGCGCACTCGGCGATGTTGAGGCCGTTGATCCGGCAGTCCAGGGCGGCCCGGTTGAGCCGGGCGCCGTTGCACTCGGGGCAGTCGCGGAAGACGACGGCCCGGTCCACGAAGGCCCGGATATGGCTCTGCATCGCCTCCCGGTCCTTGGCGAGATACGTCCGCTTGATCCGGGTGACGAGACCCTCGTACGTCATCGTGCTGGTGTCGATCTTCACCTTGGTGACCGGCTTGTGGAGCAGGTCGAACAGCTCGGTCTCGGTGAAGTCGCCGACCTTCTTGTCCGGGTCGTAGAAGCCGGACGAGGCCATCACCCGCCACGACCAGGAGTCGACCGGGAAGCCGGGGACGACGATGGCGCCCTCGTTGAGGGACTTCGAGCGGTCCACGACCTGGTCCGGGTCGATGTCCGAAACCCGGCCTATGCCCTCGCACTCGGGGCACATGCCCTCGGCGTTGTTGAAGCCGAAGAAGTGGGAGGGGCCGACATGGGGTTCGCCGAGGCGGCTGAAGACGATCCGCAGCATGGTGTAGGCATCGGTCGCGGTACCGACGGTGGAGCGCGAGTTGGCGCCCATCCGCTCCTGGTCCACCACGATCGCGGCGCTGAGATTGCGCAGCGCGTCCACATCGGGGCGGCCCACGGCGGGCATGAAGGACTGGATGAAGCTGGTGTACGTCTCGTTGATCAGCCGCTGAGACTCGGCCGCGATCGTCCCGAAGACCAGGGACGACTTACCGGATCCGGAGACTCCGGTGAAGACGGTGAGCCGGCGCTTGGGGATGTCGACGGAGACGTCGCGGAGGTTGTTCTCCCGGGCGCCCCGGACCTCGATGACATGGTGGCTGTCGGCGGGCGCGACCTCGCCGGGGCGACCGGTTCCGGCGGGGCCCGTGCTCTGCTGGTGAATCGTGCCATCGGCGGCGGACATGCTGGTTCTCTCCTCCGTGCCCGGTGAGCGGCCGGGTGGCCGGCCGCTCGGCGAAACGCACACTCTACCTGGACTGGATACACCGTACGCAGATGATCACCGGTGATATTCGGCCACCGGTCCGGGTGGGATGCGGGTCGATGGTTGACGGAGCACATACCGGTCGGTCAACTCTCCGCTGGCAGGCCCCCGGTGAGAGTGAAATACTGGCAAAAGGGGTGTATCGCCCGGCAGGGGTTCCACAGATCACGGGAGCTGGTGCCGATGTGCGCCGCGGCCTCGGGGACGCCCATGGACGGGACCACCGTCACCTTCCTCCGCCGCGAGGACATGCTCGTCCTGGACTTCACCTTCGCCAACATCTCCCGCTCGGGACCGGCGGGCGCCGTGGTACTCGCCCCCACCACGCCCGGCAGCCCGGGAACGATCACCGCCCACTTCCCGCCCCAGTCCGTACTGGAGCAGGCCACGCCCCCGGCGGAGGCGTCGACCGCCACCAAACGCGTGCGCTACGCGGGCGAGAGCACCGTCGCCCTGAGCGTCCCGCCGGGCACCACCATCCCCTTCACCGCGGACGGGCTGCTCTCGTGGGCCGCGCTGCGGGCCGTGCAGTCGGGCACCGTACTCGAATGCGTCTGGGGCCTCTTCTTCGGCCCCGCCTCCGCCGACTTCTGCTGGCGGCACGTCACCGCCCCCGTCACCGGCGGCTCCGGCGCCACCGGCATCTGGCACACCAGGATCGCCCCCGCCTCCGCCCCCGACCCCTACGAGGGCGGTCCGGTCGGTCTGCGGAGCGTCACCGCGCCCCGGACCTCGCAGCCCTTCACCAGTTCCCTCGACACGACAGCACGCCAGCAGATCCACCATGTCTCCGCCGCCCGGCCGGTCACCGCCACCGGGCTCGTCCTCACCGCCCTCGGCGCCACTGCCGACCTCAACGGGAACTGGACGGACCTGGCGGGATACGGCATCACGCAGTACCGCCACCGGTCGGCCGGCGGCCGGGACATCGTCGTCCGGGTCGACCAGCGCGGCTTCCTGTTCCCGTTCGGCTTCCCCGTCCAGATCTCCACCCGCACCGAGCGCCGCCTCGACTACGGACTGATCCGGACCATCAGTCTGACCGTACTGAGCCCCGAGATCACCTACGAGGGCGTCGCCGCCCTCCCCAACGCCGGACGCGCCTTCCCGTTCGTCCGGGTCCGGATCGACCGGCCGCGCGACACCGAGATCTACCAGGGCCCGTCCCTCGCCGGGATCGGCTACTGGATCAACGCCCCCGGCGGATCGGGGCAGCGGCTCCTCTTCGACCTCAGCGCCGAGGACCGGCTCGGCCACCGGGTCGACTTCACCGCGCCCCTCGTCTACGTCCACGGCACCGACACCGCCTACGACATTCCCGACACCGTCCTGCGGCAGTACGAGACCCTCGCCGAAGGCATCCGGCTCCCCGCCACCGGCCGCCTCGAACTCGCCCGCGACGACTCCACGACCGAGGAGCGGACCACCGTCGACGTCGACGGGCTGTGGATCGGCGCCGAACCGTCCGCCGCCGACCCCGGCCTGCTCAAGGCCGCCGGACGGATGGGCGCCCACCCCCGGCTGATCACCGTCGGGGCCCGGATCCCGGCCCTGGACGCCCTCGCGCGCCCCACGCCCGCGACGGTGAGCGCCGCCGTACCGCCCGCGGTGCCGCCCGTCGTCACCGGTGCCGTCCAGAAGATCAAGCTGTACGAGAAGTACGTCACCGACGGCCTCGCCGCCGCCAAGCAGGTCTACGCGTCCCTGCCGAAGGCCGCCGACTTCACCCCACCGCCCGCCGCCTCCGGAGCCGTAGCGGCCCTCGGACTGCCGGTCGGCGGACTCTCCGCCGCCACCGGACTCGTCGGCGGGGATCTGGCCACGGTCGCCGCCGGCACATTCGACCCGCAGAAGTTCTTCACACCCCCCGCCGTCCCCGGCGGACTGCCCACCACCCGGCTGCTCGGCGTGATCGATCTGACCAAGCTGGTCGCCCGCGGGCCCATCACCGCGGGCGACGGCACCAGCACCCCCAAGATCGTCACCACCGTGCTGCACGAACAGGGCGACCTCAAGCCGCCCACCGGGGTCAGAACCGAACTGAACTGGCGGCCGAAGATCGAGGTCGGCACCTTCGGCGTACTGAAGACCACCCGGGCGGACAGCCTCTCCATCACCTCCACCAGCCTCGCCCGGTTCGACGGCTCCCCGGTCACCGCCGAAGTCCGCGGCGAACTGAGGGACTTCGAACTGGACTTCGCGGAGATCCTGACCATCCGGTTCCGGCGGATGGCCTTCACCGCCAAGGCGGGCACCACCCCCGACCTCGACATCAAGATCGGCGGCGTCGGCTTCGCCGGAGACCTCCAGTTCCTCGACAAGCTCCGCGAATATCTGCCGTCACCGCCCAACGGACTCCGGGTCAAGGCGGACACCACGGGGATCGAGATCGGCTACGGCCTCGCCGTACCGACCGTGGGCGCCGGAGTGTTCCTGCTCCAGAACCTGACCCTCGGCGTCGGCGTACGCCTCCCCTTCGACGGCAAACCCGTCCGCACCACCTTCGACGTCTCCAGCCGCGACCACCCCTTCCTCGTCACCGTCTCCCTCCTCGGCGGCGGCGGATTCCTCTCCCTCACCGTGGAATCCGGCGAGGTCACCGGCCTGGAGGCGCAGTTGCAGTTCGGCGCCGCCGCCGCCCTCGACCTGGGCGTCGCCAGCGGCTCCGTCTCCATCACCGCCGGGGTGTATCTGAAGCTGGACCACGGCAAGAGCCTGCTGGAGGGCTTTCTGCGGGCCATCGGCTCCCTCGACGTCCTCGGCATCATCAGCGTCTCCGTGGAGTTCTATCTCTCCCTGCGGACGGTCGACGTCCCCAAGGACCCCGCGAATCCCCACGGCCCGCAGCGCAAGGACATCATCGGCAGCGCCGTCGTGACCGTCCGGGTCCGGGTCGCCTTCTTCTCCCAGTCCGTCAGCCTCCCCATGGAGCGCCGGTTCGGCGGCGGCGGCGACCCCTCCTACGCCGACGCCTTCCCCACCCAGAACGGGTGGAGCAGACGATGCGCGGCCTTCGACACCATGGAGAACGCGACATGATCAAGGAGACCGTGATCTGGACCCTGCTCCCCGACCCGGCGGCACCCCAAAGCCCCCCGGGGACGGTCCAGCTGACCCTGATCCTCAGCATCCGGCTCTCGAACGACGAGGGCAGCCCACCGGGCACCGCCGTCCTCCCCCTCTCCCGCTACACCGATATCGCCGACTTCCCCCACCTCGACTACGAACCCTTCAGAGTGATCGTCAAGAAGAAGAACGGCGCCTCCACCACCCCCACCGCGACCTTCGTCGACACCCCGCCGCAGACCGCGCTCTGGCGGGCCCTCTTCCCCGGATCGCTGATCGTCCAGCCCTTCGTCTTCGCCGACCAGGTCGTCACCGCACCCATCGAGTCGTACCCCGCCCGCCGGCTGTCCGGGGCACTCTCCGACGTCTACGCCCACTTCCTGGCAGACGCCGTCCGAGGCACGCGGTCCGGCGAGGAACGACACGGAGGCACCGACGGCGAGGCGTGGGAGACGATCGACCGGCTCGTACGGCGCGTCGGCGCGCCCGGCCCGGCGGACCCCGGCAACTCGGAGCTCCGCCGTGAACTGCTCCGGACCGGCGCCGTCCCCGACGACGACCCGCGCGACGCCGAAGGCTGGTCCCGGCTCGCCGACTTCCACCGGCCCATCACCCCCACGGCCCGCCAACGGGCCGCGACCGGCCCCGGCACACCGAACCCGAACGAATTCCACGCCCTGCTCGCCGCCCTCGCCGACCACCCGGTACTGATGGCCCCGCTCGGACTCGTCCGCCGGCTCACCATCCAGATCCCGCCGGACTTCGACGAACGCGACCCCGTCACCATCCAGGCCAACCCGGACCAGACCGTCTTCTTCCAGAACTACCGGCCCAGGACCCTGTGCACGGCCCGGGGCGGCCGGATCACCCTGGCCCGCCCCGACGGCGGCTCCGGCGCCCTCCACCTGCCGCTGAACGACACCACCGTCTACACCCCGGTCGACGTCGACCTCGACGCGGGCGGACTCGCCCTCCAGAACTACGCCCGCGCCCTGGAGTCCCTGCCCCGCGACGAACCGCCGCCGGAGATCAGGCCCCCCGCCCTGCGCTCCGGCGGCATCTTCGTCGCCGAGGCCGACCGGCAGGTCACGTTCCAGAACATCCTCGCGGTCCTCGCCGATATCGACGAAGACCTCAAGCACAACGGCGAGGGCGACGCCAAGACCCTGAACGCGGCCACCGTCCAGCAGGGCATCCGGGTCGACGTCCACGACGCGGGCTCCAACCGCTGGTACCCCCTCTGCCGCCGCCGGGGCCAGTACACCGTCACCGGCTACGGCAATGTGCCCGTCGACGACGAGGGCGCCGTCACCGACGCCCTCAGCCGGGGCGAGGACGCGCACGGCACGGAGCTGGTCAAGCTCACCCAGGCCGTCCTGCGCTGGGACAACTGGAGCCTGACCGCCGAACCCCGGGGCCGGTCCGTCGGTCTGCACGGTGAGATCACCGACCCCGGACCCGCGACGAACCCCGCCCTGCCGTTCACCGTCGCCACCGACTGCCCCGACGGCACCCTGCCGTCCCTCCGCTTCGGCCGCACCTACCGCTTCCGGGCCCGCCTGGTCGACCTCGCGGGCCGCAGCACCCCCTTCACCCGGGCCCCGGTGGCGGGCGAACCCGCCACCGTCCCGCTGACGTTCTCCCGCTACGACCCCGTACCCGCACCCGTCATGGTGCTGCGGCGGCCCGTCACCGCGGGCGAGTCACCCGCCGACCTCGTGGTCCGTACCGACAACTCCGATCCCGCCGCCCCGGTCGCCGGAGCCACCTGCGAACGGCATCTGCTGGCGCCGAAGACCTCCGTGGAACTGGCCGAACGCCACGGCGTCCTCGATCTCACCGGCGAACACCGGACCGATCAGGCCGTCCACTCCCTGCTCACCCGGTACGACGGCGGAAAGATCACCGGCACCCCGGACCCGGGCGCGGGCGGCAGCCCGTACCTCGACACCGACACCGTCGCCCTGCCGTGGCTGCCCGACCCGATCAGCCGGGGCACGGCCCTGCGCGGCGTACCCGGCACCCCCGAACTGCTCACCCGCTGGCCCGCCGGGGGCACCGGCTGGTACCAGCGGCTGCCGATCCGGCTGGTCGTCGAGGCCGGGCCGATGAACAGCACGCAGTCGACGGCGGTCTACGACGCCGCCGCCCGGGCGATCCGGGTCCGGCTCCACCCCGCCGCGTCCTTCCCGGGCGTCCTCGGCTCCCTGCTCGACCCCGGCGACGAGGCCCTCCTCGGCCAGTGGCGCTGGTACACGGACCGGGTCCGGGCGGCCTCGGACCCGAACGACGGCCCGGCGGGGCCCGGCGCGGCGGGGGAGACGTACCGTACGGGCGGATCCGCCGAGGCGCCGTACCCCGGCCCCGGCGAGGGCGCGGAATCCGAGGTCCACGAACTGCTCGCCGCCACCGGCGGACCGGAGTCCTTCGGCGCCCCCGGGAGCAGCGAGCCGGACGACTCCATCGGCCCCGTGTCCGACGCGGAGGCCGACAGCGACCTCCGGGCCGCGCTCGACGGACGGCTCGGCCAGCTCACCCCCACGACCGGGCTGACCTTCGTCCACGCGGTCCGCTGCCCCGTCACCCCGCCGACCTTCACCGGCCCCCGGATCGGGCGGGTGCCCGGAGAGACGGTCTACGTACTCGACGAGCCCGCCACGGCCGTCCACGGCCCGTCGACCCTCAGCATGTACACCGAAGCCACCTGGACCGAGTACAACGACCTCACCGGTACCGGACTCGTCACCTCCCCGGGGCGGATCGTGCTCCGGCCCGAGACCGACGCCCTCGGCTCCCCCGAAGGCCCCACCCTCACCAAGGCGCCGTTCCGCAGCCGCCACGACCCCGGGGACACCCGGCACCGGCTGATCCGGTACACCCCCGCGGGCACCTCGCGGTTCGTGCCGTACTTCGCCGAGCGGCGTACTGTCACGCTGCACGGCACCGCCGCCGCCGACGTCTCCGCCCGGGGGTTCGTCCCGGGCACCGTCGCCGTCCGGCAGGCCGTCACCCCGCTGCTCGACGACGGGACACCGGCTGCGCCCGGGACCGGGTACAGCGTCGACACCGATGTGGTCGTGAACGACCCGCGCGGCACGATCGCCCGGAAGCCGGACGGGAAAATCCCGGACGGGACGCCGGTCGAGGTCTCGTACGTCGCGCCCCCGGTCGTCCGGGCCGGTCCGCAGGTCTCCCTGCACGTACCGTCGACCGTCCGGCCCCCCGCGCCCGACGTGCACTCCCTCGTACCCGCGTTCGGCTGGCAGCGGACCACCTCCGGCAACTCGACCACCAGCATCCGCAACGAGGGGACCGTACGGGTCCACCTCCGGCGGCCCTGGTACCTCTCCGGCGAAGGCGAACTCCTCGGCGTACGCGTCGTGGACGAGTCCACGACCGGCTATGTCGACCCGGAGACCCAGAAGTGGGCCACGACCTGGGGCCGCGACCCGATCCGCGATCCGGGGGCCGCGGCGACCATGGCGTATCCCCGGCCGTCGAACCTGGACCCGCGCGCCGTCGACGTCGGGCTCGCCCGGGGGCACGCGCTCGGCTTCCCGGTCGACTACGACCAGGGGCGGCGGCTCTGGTACGCCGACGTCCGGTTCCTCGGGAACGACCTCTACCAGCCCTTCGTCCATCTGATGGTGGTCCGGCTCCAGCCCGACTCGCTCACCGCCCCCGACGACCTGCGGGCCTCCACCGTGGTCGACGCCGGATGGATCCAGGTACCGGCCTACCGGCGCGCCAAGGTCGATGTCACCGGCACCGCCGAGAACTCACCGGTCAAGGTCACGGTGGTCGCGCCCGCGCCGCCACCCGGACAGGACGGGCTGACCTCGGAGTTCACGGCCGTCATCCAGTTCCGCAGTACGACGCTCACCGACGACGTCGGCTGGCTGACCCTCGACACGGCCCCGCCCGTAGCGATGGTCCGCGACGCCATCGGCGGACCGGTCGGGATGTGGCGGCAGACCCTGAAGCTGCCCGCGGCTCTCGGAGTGCGGCCGATGCGGGTCGTGATCCGGGAGTACGACGTCCTGGCCGACAGCCCGGAGCCGGGGCGGACCAGCCGCCGGATCTCCTACCTCGACACGATCCCCCTGTGAACTGTGAGCCGTGAGCCGTGAGCCGTGAATTGTGGGCCTCGGCGTCGGGGCTATGCGAGGGCGGCGCGCAGTACGCCGTACGCGTACCCCGGGTCGAGCGGCGGCGGGACCACGGACGTCCGGGCGCCCGGGGGCCGGACGCGGGTGATCGCGTACCGCACCGCCCCGGCCGACGCGGCAGGGAAGAGTGACCACAGCAGGGCCACCGCGCCGGTGACCGCGGGCGCGGCGGCGCTCGACCCGGTGAGCCCGCCGGGGAGTACGGGCGCGGACAGACCGCTGCGGCCGATCGCCCGGCCCAGGGTCGACGTCGGCAGCGGGCGGCCCCGGGCGCCGAGCGCGACCACCGGGATCACCCAGGGGTGACGGACCAGGGGCGAGCCGCCGAGCCTGCCGTCGTTGCCCGCCGCCGCGACCACCACGGCCCCGCGCCGGGCGGCCTCGTCGACGGCTGCCAGCAGCCGCCGGATCCCGGGCCCGGACGCGTCGGTACGGCCCCCGGTGAGCGGCCCGAGCGCCAGGCTGATGTTCACCACCCGGGCCCCGGCGGCCGTGATCTCGTCGAGCGCGGCGGCCAGTTCGGCGGGTGACGCGGGCGGCGTGTCCACACCGGCGACCGGGCGGACGAGAAACGTACAGCCCGGACAGAGACCCGGGACGGCGGCGGTGGGCCGGGCCGCGAGCGCGGCCACGACCAGCGTGCCGTGCCACACCCCGGGCGCGGGGGAGGGGTCGGTGGTGCCGACGAACCGGACCGGCTGGAGTGCCAGACCGGGATGGGCGAGGTCGACCGTGCCGTCGATCACCCCCACCACGACACCCGGACGCCCGGCCGTACGCGCACCCGGCGCGTCCGGCCGGACCGGCCCCCGGGGCGCCGCCGTCACCGGGTCACGGGCAGGTCGGCTTGACCACGCGGGGCGGTGCGTAGCTCGTCGTACCGTCGCACTCCTTGCAGACGGTCACGGCCACGGTCGCCCCGTCCTCGTTGCAGCGCCGCTCGTCATGACAGGTCGGCTGGCACGGCGGGCGGAGACAGTCGTCGATACAGGCCGGCTGGCACCGCTGTCGACAGCTCGCGGGGTCGTACTTCCCCGCGCACTGCGACGAGCAGATCTGCCGGCACTCGTCCCGGCACGTCCCGTAGGAGACCTGGGCGGGGAAAACGCCGTATCCGCCGTCGAGGACGGCCGCACCGGTGAAACCCGGGAGGTTCATGATGGTCACCCCTTCCCAGGGGTTCGGCTGTTCAGAGGCTCGGCCCGAGGCGGGTCAGCAGATAGGGATTCATATGGCGGGTGGCGACCTGGACCGCGTACCGCTCGGTGATACCGGTCTTGCGACCGGTGTACGAGACGACGAAGTTCATCACGCCCTGGTCGCCGCCGACGGCCGCCGGGCCCACCTCGACCGAGGTCAGCGCGTAGTCGGCGGCGAATGCCTCGAAGGTCTTGTGATAGACGGCCTCGTACCGGCAGGCGATGAAGTTCGCCGCGCGGTCCGGGCCGGTGGCGCCCGCGTTCTCGGTGATCTGGAGGATCTTGGTCAGTACCGCGTCGGCCGTGGCCCGGAAACGCTTGCCCGACATGCCCTCCGGCTTCTCGATCGCCCGGACCAGGGTCGGGCGGTCGAACGAGTAGAGCTGGTAGAACTCCACGACGGGGAGCGCCGGACCGCAGCAGGACCCCGTGGGCGCGGGGACCCGTACCCCGATCACCACATCGAGATCGAGCGGTGACGGCTGGGGCCGCAGGGCGTCGATCAGTTTGCGGTAGTCCTCGGGGAAGCGGGGGACGACGGTATAGGTCTCCACGCCCTGGATGATCAGGACGAATTGCATCTGGCGGGCCAGATAACGGTTCTCGGCGCGGCCGATGACCTCGCGGAGTACCTGATCGTCCGTCATTCCACCGGTCTCCGAACCGCCGACGACCTGGGCGAACTCCTTGTGGACACCGGGGTCCGGGAATCGGCAGGCGATCCGGCCGAGGGCGAAGACATAGGAGTCCTCGTCGGGCCGCTCGTACCCCTCGGGATGTCGCTGGTATCCCTCCGGGTCCGGGGGCGGGGCGACCGCCTCCGGTACGTCCCCCGGCAGAACGGCTTCATCGCTCATGACTGGCTCCCGGTGTCCCGTCGGCCGGCCGCGTGCCTCAGCGGCGGCGCCCGGAGAAGGTGACCCATTGGTTCATCCGCCGGGCCCGGCGGGCACAACCACCGCACGGGCGGACCCCGACGGCGCTCGTCGCCCGGCTCACCAGGTCGCCGAGCCCGATCTCGTCCTCGTGGACGAATCCGGGGAGACGGATGTCGTGGCGCGCCCGCCCCTCGCCCTCGCGCATCCGGTGATCGTCACGCTCCCGGCCCATGTCCGGTGCTCCTGACGTCGAACCCCCTGTCACTCCTCATTCTCCGCCGCGTGGCAACGCCCCGCATCCGGGAGGGGAGGCGGGGCGTCGCGCGGTCCGTTCGCCGGTACGTCAGGGGACGTAGCCGACGAAGTCGAACGAGTAGTACTTGGTGTTCGGGTCGTACCACGAGTAGCCCGGGTCGAGATAGGCGTCGGGGTAGCCCTCGCACACCGACGAGCTCTTGTAGAGCCAGAGTCTCTTCGTGGTGTGGTTGTAGCCCTTCACCGCGCCGTCCGGCATCGGATAGCAGAAGTACGTGTCCGGGTTGGGATGCGTGTACTCCCGGTCGTCCTCGTCGTAGTGCAGGACGTAGCAGGGCACACCCGTGGTGCAGGTGGTCACGGCCTGTGCCGTACCGGCCAGACCAGGGACACCCAGGGCCAGACCGAGGGCCGCCGCGATGGTGAATGCCGCCTTACGGTGCCACATGACAGAACTCCTCTCACCGGAATCCCCCGCCATGCCTCGGCCAGGATGGCACCCGGCACCCCCGGACGCGCTCGCCGGAAGCTGTGACCGGCCGGTCACCCGACCGCCCGGAAGCCGTACGGGGGCGGGGCCGGACCGCCCGGCGCGGCGGCTCGCCGGTGTCGGCCAGGGGAGTGACCGGCGCGAGGAGCGGCCGGAGCCCGGTGGTCAGGAGCGGGTCGTCAGGACCGGGCCGTCAGGAGTCCCGGAGCATGATGTCCCCGTCCTTCGACGTCAGCTTGATCTTGTGGCGCGCGGCCGGGTCATGGGCGATGTCGACGTTCTTGTCGCCGCCGTCGGAAGCGACGGCCACCTGGTAGCGCGCCTTCGCGACCCGCATATTGATCCGCCCGCCGTCGGTCGTCACCGTCACACTCGCCGGAGTGCGGACCGTCATATGGACCGTCCCGTCGCCCGCGGTCGCGGTGACCCGGTTGCCCGCGATGTTCCGGCCGGTGATCCGGCCCTTCGAGGTCTTCACCTCGACCGCGCCCTTCACCCCGTTCAGCTCGATCCGGCCCGACTTCGTCGTCACCTTCACCGCGCCCACCCGGGACAGCTTCACCGAGCCCTTGTTCAGCTCACCCCGGACCGGGATGCCCTCGGGGACCTCGACGTCGTACTCGACCGAACAGTCCTTGCCGCAGCCGCCGAGCACCAGAACGCCGTTCTCGATCCGGTGCGTGGGCTTCTTCGGACGGTCGTCCCGGTACTCCACCCGGCGCTCCAGAGTGAGGCTCCGGGTGCCCGACATCCCCTTGACCGTGACGTCACCACCGCCGTTCTCCAGCAGGACGGAGGTGATCCGCCCCGAGATGGCGCTGTTGTCGTCGAAGGAGTCCCCGTTCAGCCCGCACCCCGAGGCCCCGGCCGCCACGAGCCCGGCCACCGCGACCGCCCCGAGCCGACGGAGTTGCCGACGACGCATGTACGCCCCCTGATTCCAGTGCAGTGACCTCAACAGGCCCGTGCCCACGGTGTGTTCACCACCGCGGGCCCGTGCCCCTCGACGCTACCGTGCCGGGCGGCCGCGGACCATGGGGCGCAGGTCGGGGGACCCCAGCGCCTTGGCCCTCCGGGTTGCCGTCTACTACCCGGGCCGCGCCCAGCCGCCTGATGTTGTTCGCGGTCCGCACCCCGCCCGTGGCCGTTCGCGCAGTTCCCCGCGCCCCTTAACGCTCTCCCCAGCACCGCCCCTGAAAAGGGACACCCCCGCCCGGGAAGAGGGGCCCGCCTCTTCCGGGGGCGGTCAGGAGGAGCAACCAGGGGCGCGGGGAACTGCGCGAACAGCCACGACGGTCCGCAGGCCGCGAACAACATCAGGCTGTCGGGCGCGGCCCGGGGTTGTGGGCCTCACCGGGAGGGCCGAGGCGCTGGGCCCCCATGGCCGGAGGCCGCCCGGCGCGTGGCCCAGGAGTGTGACGGGCGTCGTGGCTGAAAACGTATGCGCGGGCTAGCCTCCTGCGCGGCGCTCCCCGGCTCGGACGTATGCCGATTTGAGACATGTTTATCGGTCAAGCACGGGAAAAACTTAGGTTAGGCTAAGCAAAGCAGTGCGTCACCGCAGCCCCGTCGCCCCCGCGACACCCGCTGCCTTTCCGTCCGAGGAGTCCTCCGTCGTGCGTTCCGTCCGTTTTCGCAAGAGCGTCGTGGTGACCAGTACGGTCCTGTGCGCGGGTCTGGTGCTGAGCGCCTGCGGCAAGTCCGACGAGAAGTCGGATTCGGCCAAGGGCAAGAGCCAGGGCGAGGTCAGCATCACGACCGCCAAGGGCGAACTCAAGGTGCCCCTGAAGCCGGCCCGGGTCGCCGCGCTCGACAACACCTCCTTCCTCACGCTGAAGGCGTTCGGTGTGAAGCCGGTCGCCGTGCCGAAGGGCCTGCTGCCGAACGAGGGCTTCGAGGACTGGAAGAACGATTCCTCGATCAAGGACGTCGGTACCCACCGCGAGCCCAAGTTCGAGGCGCTGAACGCCAGCGAGCCGGACCTGATCATCGGTGGCTACCGGTTCACCGACCACCACGACAAGCTGACGAAGATCGGCAAGACGATCGACGTCGCCCCGACGGACGAGGCCAAGGACGGCTACGTCGCCGCCCTCAAGACCCAGACCACGACGCTCGGCAAGGTCTTCGGCCAGGAGGCCAAGGCCAAGGAGATCGTCGACGCCCTCACCAAGGCCGAGCAGGACGCGGTGAAGTCCACCAAGGGCGAGAAGGTCTTCCTCGCCGTGGCCAGCGCCGGCAAGGTCGACAACGGCGCCAGCCGGATCGGCCGGCTCACCCAGCCGCTGAACCTGAAGAACGTGCTGAGCGCCGAGGGCGAGGACAGCACCTCCGTGCACAACGACTCCGGGCTCGCCCCCGAGACGATCGCCAAGCTCAACCCCGACTGGATGATCGTCCTCGACCGTGACGCCGCCGTCGGCGCCAAGGAGGGCACCGAGGCCGTCGCCGCGAAGAAGATCATCGAGGGCATGGAGGCGTGGGACAAGACCACCTTCCGTACCAAGGGTCAGGTCGTCTACCTGGACAACGACTTCTATCTGACCGAGGGCATCCAGGCGTACACCGACGCCTTCGGCCAGGTCGCGACCGCCTTCAACGCCGCCGGCTGATCCCTTCCACGCCGTTCGCCCCGGCCCCCGTCAAGGGGCCGGGGCGGCCGTGCACCCACCCGTCCCGGAAGCCCGATGCGCCGAATACCCCTGCTGCTGGCCACGCTCGGTGTGCTCGCCCTGGTCACCGCCTCACTCTTCGTCGGCGGCTACGACATCGATCTGCGCGGTCTCTTCACCGACCCCGATGAACGGGAGATGTTCCTGATCTCCCGGGTCCCGCGCACCCTCGCCCTCGTTCTGGCGGCCGCCGCGATGGCGGTCTCCGGTGTGATCATGCAGATGCTGGTCCAGAACCGCTTCGTGGAGCCGACCACCACCGGCACCAGCGAGTGGGCGGCCCTCGGCATCCTGCTGCTCACCCTGCTCGCCCCCGGCGCCTCGCCCCTGGTGAAGATGGGCGCCGCCAGCGCCTTCGCCTTCGCGGGCGCCGTCGTCTTCCTCTTCGTACTCGGCCGGATCGCGCTCAAGTCGCAGGTCATCGTGCCGATCGTGGGCATCATGCTGGGTGCCCTGGTGAGTGCTGTGACGCTCTACATCGCGTCCTCGGAGAATCTGCTCCAGATGCTCGCCACCTGGCGTTCGGGCGGCTTCAGCTCCATCGTCCGGGGCAACTACGAACCGCTGTGGGTGGTCGGCGCGATCCTCGTCGGCCTGTACGTCCTGGCGGACCGGTTCACCATCGCCGGTCTCGGCCGGGACACCGCCACCAGCCTGGGGCTGCCGTACCGCCGGATCCTCTTCACCGGACTGGTGATGGTCGCCCTGGCCACCGGGGTGACCACCGTCGTGGTCGGCTTCATCCCGTTCCTCGGACTGATCGTGCCCAATCTGATCTCGATGATCCGCGGTGACGACGTCCGCGCCAATCTGCCCTGGGTGGTGCTCTCCAGTGTGGCGCTGATGATCGCCTGCGATCTCGTCGGGCGGACCGTGGTCTTCCCGCTGGAGATCCCGTCGACCGTCGTCCTGGGCGCCGTCGGGGCGGTCCTCTTCGTCGTGATCATTCTGCGTCAGCGGGAGAAGGCCCATGTCTGAGATCTCGACCCTCACCCCGGCCGCCCCGGCCCGGCCCCGCCGGGTCCTCCCGCCGGTCGCCCGGCTCGCCGTCGCCGCCGTGCTCGCGACCGCCGCCGCGCTCTGCTATCTCTTCCTCTTCATCGAGGGCTCCTTCGACTTCGCCTTCGAACGGCGGACCACGGTCTTCTGGACCATGGCCGTGGTGGCGTTCTGCCACGCCGTGGGGACCGTGGTCTTCCAGACCATCACGCACAACCGGATCCTGACCCCGTCGATCATGGGCTTCGACGCGGTCTACATCCTGATGCAGACCCTGATGGTGGCCTTCTTCGGCGGCAGCGTGCTGGCCGTCACCGACGGCATGCCGAAGCTGATCACCCAGACCCTGCTGATGGTCGGCTTCACCATGCTGCTCTTCAGCTGGCTGTTCTCCGGCCGCAACGGCAGCCTCCATGTCCTGCTGCTGGTCGGTGTGGTCCTCGGACTGGCCTTCCGCAGCCTGTCGGACTTCCTCCAGCGGCTGCTGTCACCCGCCGAGTTCGACGTCCTGTCGGCCCGGCTCTTCGGCCGGCTCACCAGCGCCGAGGTCTCGTACCTCCCGCTCGCCACCCTGGTCTGTGTGGTCGTCGGCGGGGTCGTCCTCTACCGCTGCTACCGGCTCGACGCCCTGCTGCTCGGCCGGGACACCGCCACCAACCTCGGCATCTCCCACAAGCGCGAGCTGACGGTGATGCTGCTGATGGTCTCCCTGCTGATCGCGATGGCGACGGCCCTCGCGGGCCCGATGACCTTCTTCGGCTTCGTCACCGCGATCCTCGCCCACCAGCTCGCGGGCACCCACCGGCATATCGTCGTCCTGCCGATGGCGTTCCTGATCGGCATGATCACCCTGGCGGGCGGCCAGTTCGTGATGGAACACGTCTTCTACGCCTCCGGCATGCTCACCGTCGTCATCGAGTTCCTCGGCGGGGCGGTCTTCCTCCTCCATCTCCTCCGGAAGGGCACCCTGTGATCGAGTTCACCGACATCACCAAGTCGTACGGTGACCACACCGTGCTCGGACCGGTCTCCGGGCAGATCCCGGCGGGCGGTGTGACCTCCCTCGTCGGCCCCAACGGCGCCGGGAAGTCGACCCTGCTGACCATCATCGGGCGGCTCGCCGAACCGAACTCCGGCACGGTCACCGTCGACGGGCTCGACGTCCACAAGGCCAACTCCCGCGACGTGGCCAAGCTGCTCTCCATCCTCCGCCAGGAGAACCACTTCACCGCCCGGGTCTCCGTCCGCGAACTGGTCTCCTTCGGCCGCTTCCCGCACTGCCGGGGCCGGCTCGCCAAGGACGACATCGCCAAGGTCGACGAGGCGCTCGACTTCCTCCACCTCGGCGACCTCCAGCACCGCTATCTCGACCAGCTCTCCGGCGGCCAGCGCCAGCGGGCCTATGTCGCGATGGTGCTCGCCCAGGACACCCGGTACGTGCTGCTGGACGAGCCGCTCAACAACCTCGACATGAAGCACTCCGTCCGGATGATGAGCCAACTGCGGCGGGCCGCCGACGAACTCGGCAAGACCGTCGTCCTGATCGTGCACGACATCAACTTCGCCGCCACCTACTCCGACCATGTCATCGCCCTGCGCGACGGGAAGATCGCCGCGTCCGACACGGTCGACGGGATGATGCGGGCCGAGGTGCTGACCGAGGTCTTCGACACCCCCGTACGGATCCACGAGATCGACGGGCGGCGGACGGCGGTCTACTACCGCTGAACCCCTGACCGAGGGGCGGGCGGGTCCGGTGGTACGCCACCGGACCCGCCCGCCCCCGTCCGCCGGAGCGCCGCCCGGCCCGGCCCCTCAGTCGTCCAGCGGACCCAGCAGCCAGCCGCCCGGCCCGTGCGGATCGTCGTCGAAGTAGTAGGCCCGGATCGACTCCAGCAGATCGTCCCGGCCGATCAGCCCGTCCCCGTCGGTGTCGAGCCGTCCGAAGACCTCCCGCGCGTCCGTCGCGGGCAGCCCCATCAGCGCGCCCGTCCACCGCACCTGCTCGTCCCGGGTCAGCCTGCCGTCGCCGTCCCCGTCGACCACGTCCATCAGGGCGTCGAGGAAGGGCCGGTACGCCCCGTCGAACGAGGCGGGTGTCACCAGCGCCCCGGCGGTGAAGGCCGTCGCGTACTCCTCCTCGGTGATCCGGCCGTCCCCGTCCAGATCGGCGTTGGCGACCAGATGCGCCCAGAGCCCGAGGCTCAGCTCCCGGACCCGGCCCAGCGCCGCGCACCCCGGCTCGCGGCCGAACGCCGTGCCGAGCCGGGCGACGGCCGCCTCGAAGTCGGCGCGCTCCACGAAGCCGTCGCCGTCGGTGTCGTACGTCGCGAACCTGCGGGCGAGCCGCCGCCGCAGAAACGCGTTCTCCTCCGGATCCCGTACACCGGTCCCCATGCTGTCGCTCCCCTCGGCCGGACCCGCGCCCGGCGCCCTCGCGCCGTCGGTCCCTCGTCCGCATTCCTACCGCGAACCCGGTGCCCCGGGGGCCAAAAGCCCGCGTACGGACCGCCGCTGAGCCCTCGTTACCTTGATCACTTCGAGCTTCCGTACGACCGGATTGACATGTTCCGGACGCTTGTTCGGCTTATCCTTACTTTTCATTTACATACATGTGTCCGCCGTGGCTCGCCACGGCGGACACCGCTCGCCTGGTCCGGTACGGCCACCCTGGGCGGACGGCAGTTCGCCTGGAGCGCCGGTCAGTCCTTCTCCGGCGGCGGTCGCTACCACCGCTGACCGCACCACCACCGTCAACCGTCGTCTACGACCCGGGGGTCGGCCGTCCGCACCGCGCGGAAGGCCGGCCCCCGGCTCCGCACCCGGGAGAACCGAGCCCCATGACCGACCCCGCGACACCCCTGCCCGCCTTCGAGCCCCCGGCCGAACGCGCCTTCCTCGACTGGGCGCACGAGGTCTGCGAGCGGCTCTGGCTCGAACCCGGCGAGGACCGTACGCCCGATGACTTCCTCGGCTTCCTGCGCCGGACCTACGCCGACAACGGCGCACTCCCCGCCGAGCTGCTCGCCCCTCTGGTCCAGGAGCGCCGGACCGCCGAGGCGGGCCGCTTCCTGGCCCGGCTCGCCGGGCCGGTACGGCGGGAGACCGGGTTTGACCTCGGGGACATCCTCCTCTCCGAGCCGCCGGACGAGTTCCAGCCCACCGGGACCACGCAGATCGGCAACATCACCGTTCTCGGCGTCCGGAGCCCCGACATCGCCTGCGAGACGGCCGAGGGCGTACAGGACTATCTGATGTCCCGGCACCGGACGGTCTGGCCGCGGTGCCCGGCGCACCGGCTCGGCTACCACCCCGTACTGACCGGCACCGCCCCGGAGTGGGAGTGCTCGGGGGGCGGGGGACACCGGGTGCCCGTCTTCGCCGACGGGAGCTGACCCGGCGCGTCCGGCGGCGCGGGCGCGCCCGTGTTCCGCCCGGTTCCCGGCCCGCCCGGTTCACGGACGCCGGGGTCAGGCGGCGGGCAGTCCGGACGGCAGATCGCAGCCCGCGTCCCGGTGGCTCTGCCGGGCCGCCGCGAGCGCCAGTTCCTGTACCGCCGTACGGGCCCGCTCGACATCCCGCTCACGGACGCCCGACGGCAGCCGGACCGTCACCCCCAGACTGCGCGGCCCCTCCGGGGACTGCGCGCCGGGCGCGCACGGCACCAGGATCGCCGCCGCCCGGCCGGAGGAGCGGCCGGAGTTCCCGGGGCCGAAGCCCCGCAGCTGCCGGTCCGGATAGTCCCGGGCCCGGACGGTGGAGAACCAGCCCGCCACCGGCTCGGTGGCCAGCATCTCCGTATGGGCCACGAACAGCATGTTCCGGTCACCGTCCAGGATCCGGCAGGCCGTGGCGTAGCCGTCGGACTTCTTCACCCGCCGCTCCGCGGTCCCGGCGCTGAAGCGGTACGTACCGGTGGCCGGGAGTATCCCGTCGAGCGTCCTCGCGGCCGGTTCGGCGGGGCCGAGCTGGGCGCAGACCCGGTCCACGGCGATCCCGCCCCCCTCACCGTCGCCGCCGAACGGGGGACCCCCGGCGGCGTAGTAGACGGCACCGCCCACCACCAGCACGGCGGCGGTCGCGGCGGCGATGGCGTTCTTGCGCATGGGTGTCACTCCGACTCCGGGGTCCTGGGCGGTGCCTCGCCGTCGATGCGGTTCTCCGCATTCGTCCGCCCGCGTGGCCCGTCGCGCGGCCCATTCTGCTACGTGCCGTCGTAGTAGTCGCGCGCCGGTGTGCGGGAACCCGGGGACTCGGAAGATCACCGAGATCGCCCGACCACCCGGGGCGGCCCCGGACACGGCGGCCCGCGCCGTCCACCCAGCGGGGTGAGCTTGTCGGGCGACCGCGCGCACCCACAGGCGGTCCGCAGACCGCCGACGACGCTCGGGCGCCGGGCGCGGTCCGGGCTTGAAACGGCGGCTAGTCGATTATGTCGTCGGGGGAGGGTCCGGCGCCGTGTCGGGTGGCGCAGGTGGGGCAGGCGTATTGGACGAGTGGTGGGGCGCTGGCTCGTTCGGTGACGCC